>CAYFXR010000097.1:0-4727 GCA_964347155.1 uncultured Nitrospiraceae bacterium
GGGGGGAGGCTGGGGGGGAGGCTGGGGGGGAGGCTGGGGTCGCGGGAGGCTGGGGTCGCATCTTTGGGGGGAGGCTGGGGTCGCATCTTTAATTGAAAGACTTTTGGGGGGAGGCTGGGGTCTGGGAGGCTGGGGTCGCATCTTTAATTGAAAGACTTTTGAAATTTCAGAAAACATAGACTAAAATACACCGGATATTACAATTCAAAAAGGGGACATGGCAATGGCAAGACAGTTACGCATACAGTACCCGGGAGCGGTGTATCATATAACGTGCCGGGGAAACGCACGGCAGGACATCTACAGGGACGACAAAGACAGGAAGGAATTTCTCGAAATCCTGAAAGAATCACAGAAAATATACGGCATCAAAATCTACAGTTATGTATTAATGAGCAATCACTACCATCTTCTGCTTGAGACCCCAAAGGGCAACATAAGCGATTACATGCGACATCTAAATATGCGATACACAAGCCACTACAACCGAAGGCATCAGAAAGTCGGTCACCTGTTTCAGGGGAGGTTCAAGGGAATACTTATTGACAAAGATACATATCTCACGATGATGTCCAGATACATACATCTGAATCCTGTAAAGATCAAAAGCATGAGAAGGATGCCATATGAAGAGAGGTTGAAGTACCTGAGGAAATACCGATGGAGCAGTCTTCCCGGATATGTGAATAAAAGAAAGAAGCAGGACTTTGTAGATTACGATCTGGTGCTTGAGGAATATGGAGGAGATAATGAAGAGGGCCGGAAGGCATATGGATTTATGATCAGTACGGATATTTCTGGAGATATGGATATAAAAGACAAGATAGTGGGGCAGACCATACTGGGCAGAAAGGATTTCGTAGAAAAAGTGCTGGATAAATATCTTAAGATGGATTCTGATAAGCGGGAAATCCCTTCGTTAAGAGAGTTGCAAGGTCTGAAGGAGCGTGAAGACATAATAAGGGTGGTTGAAACTGAAATCGGGAAAAACCTAGAAGAAATAAAGAGGAGAAAAGGTATGGAGAGAAATATACTGATGGATTTGCTGTACCGTGAAGGCGGCCTAAGCAATGTGGAAATTGGCAGACTAATGGGGATAGATTACAGCAGAGTAAGCCAGGGCAGGAGTTATTTAAGGGGGAGAACCAAGAAAGATAAAAAGCTGAGGGTGCTTTTAGAGGTCTTGCAGGAAAAAATCTCACAGTTAAAGATGCGACCCCGCTGAATCCCGCTGCACTGCGGTTTCAATTATAGAATAAATTATCGAGGTCCGACCTCGATAGAACGGATGCGGCCGAGGACCTCAAAGAAACGCTCAAAGCCGCGGTCCTTGGAGAAGAGAAGAAAACCCGCCCCGTCAATCATTGATTCAATGGCCTCTATCTTTGCAAGGATGTCGGCGGAACTTGCCGGACCGTATATTTTCCTGCCTTCTTTCTTCCCCGCAAGAGGAGGATTGACTGACAACTGGGCGATGATCTTAATATCGGGATTCCCCCTCTTTACCTGCGATATTGATCTTGATACGTTTTCTTTAAACACACTGCCCTCAAGCCGCTGCCATCGCTGGAACTGTATGCCGAAAAAATCGGCATGTTCTGCCATTTCAGCGCCGTAGGCAGGGAGGGTCTTCATTGTGTCAGTGACTATAATTAAACCGAGGCCATGTTCGTCCGCGAGCCTTCTGGCCTCCATGGCGGCCTTCACAGGGTCATCCTTTTCTTCCTGCGGGGTATGACTCGACTTCCACGCCTCGGGGTTATAACAAAGATAGTCGACTCTTGCCTTTTGCGAGAGCAGGAAATCCAGGTCCTTTTTCAAATCAGGAATTGACTGGCGGATGACCGCAACCCTGACGTCTCCCGCGTTTTTGAGAAGCCGGACAACCCTGGGCTGCCCCCTTACAAAAAGGATGTCGCCGGGCCTCAGGAAGCGTTTGAGCTTATTGACAAAATCCTCTTCAACCGGCGCGTCATTGGCAAACAGCGGAACACCAACCAGCAGCCTGTCCGAAGCCAGGGCAAGGTCACGGAGCAATAAAATGGAAACAATAAGGAACAAAACACACAGAATTCTCTTCCACGTAATAAGCCCCATGGAATTAATATACAATATCTGTCCTGGGGAACTGAAGATCAGCGGCAAGGGAGACCTGAATGAAAGTCTATAACTTCCGCTCCTTTGCACTTGTCAGTGGTGCCGGAGGCCGGACTCGAACCGGCACAGAGCAGAAACTCCGAGGGATTTTAAGTCCCTTGCGTCTACCAATTCCGCCACTCCGGCAAGCCAGTGCAATAGCCAATAGAGCAGTAGCGCACTAGTATTTATTACTTCTGGCTTTTGCACTTCTGACTATTGCCCTATTGAACTTGAATATTATACACAATTAATATGATTTTTTAGGCAGATACTAATTAAAGATTACAGAAATCTCATATTCACAGTGAACGGTAAAATCCCCATAACAATTTGCCAACTTCACTGATTAGATTTTCTATTTCAGAACAGTTTATTTTGCTAAAAAAATGCCTCTTGGCAAAATCAAACAGATATTCGGTCTCCGCATGTGATCCCAGAGCAATATTAACATATTGCCTAAGTTCCTTTTTATTTTGTCTTCCATAGCCTTCAACAATATTTGTAGGAATTGATAATGCTGCCCTTCTGATTTGAGATGTAATTCCAAATAGTTCAGATTTTGGCAAGTTTTTGGTTAATTCATAGATATGACCGGCAAGTTTATCAGCCTTCTGAAAGACGATCAGTTCCCTGTAATTAGCCATTGGCAATCATAACATTAATATTGATTTGATTTAACTGATACTTCTGACAGGAAAGGCAAGCGTAATAGTCAATAGAACAATAGTTTTTCCCTTCCGACTTCTGACTATTGCTCTTTTGTACCTATCTATTTCCGCCACTCCGGCGCTGCACGTGAAAAACGAATGGGGCCGTGTCTTTAATTTTAGCGTCTTACGATTAAGAAAGCGTACCTTGGGATCGCATCTTCATTATCTAACTGCATTTTTTGGGTTACCAAATATACATAAAACTATTATGAAGAAAACAAAACAATTATCGAAGCAACGTGAAATGATAAAAGAGACGGGAAACAATTGATCGCTTTTATTTTGGATTAATACATTGTTCATCTTCACAGTAGTTTACTTCAATATTTATATGAGACAATTCTTCATATTCAGTTAATAAATTTTTGTAATACTCTGAGTTTTTGGGAAAATGAGTTACTAACGATATCATGGCTGCATAGTCTGCCGGACCAACTTTCCAGACATGGATATCAGAAATTCTGTTATCTGAATCGGATTCAATTGTTTTAATTATGTCTTTAGTTTTCTCCAAAGCAATATTTTTATCCAGCAGAATTGAACTTGTGTCTGCAAGCAATCCATAAGACCACCTTGAGATTAACAATGCGCCCACAACACCCATTAATGGATCAAGCCAATTCCATCCAAAATACTTACCAAAAAATAATGCAAAAATAGCCAGAATTGAGGTTAATACATCTGCTAAAACATGAAGATATGCACCTCTGATATTATGATCATGATGGTGTATTTGAGAATGTGAATGTGAATGGTGTCCATATAATAGATAGGCACAAACAATATTAACAAATAAACCTAGTACAGCTACGGCAATTGCCTGATTAAAATGAATTATGGTTGGATGAATAAACCGTTCAATGGATTCAAGCGCCATAAAAATTGCCACGGATGCAAGTGCAACAGCGCTTGCGAAACCTCCCAAGACCGATACTTTCCCTGTTCCGAATGTGAATTGTTTATCCTTTATATGTTTTTTTGAATAATGATATGCAAATATGGTAATGGCAAAGGCTACTGCATGCGTACCCATATGCCATCCATCAGCAAGCAATGCCATGGATCCAAACGCAAAACCTGCTATGATTTCTGCAACCATTGTGGTCAATGTAAGAACGAATACCTTTTTTGTACGTTTCTCACCCTGTTCGTGGATGACAACAAAATCATGGCTGTGCTTCCATTTTTCTAAGGTATGAATATGCATAAATTGATCCTTATGACTATTTTGTATTTAACAATTTATTTTACAATTTGAGCATTTATTGTTTAAATAGAAAAGTCATTTATTACAGCGACAATCCTTATTCTTAGTCTTCGATGAATAAATATTGTCAGTAATCGAATTCTCGGTTTATTCCTCATTCATACGAAAGCGCTTCCCTGGTAGATACATTGTTTGCCCTGCGTGCCGGAATACGGCTGGCTAACCAGCCAAAAATAATAGTAGCAAGGAGGGTTATTACAAGACCTGTGTGACTCAAGGTAAATTTAAGAGGTGCATCAAGCATTAAATCGCCAAAAAACCTCGCTGCAACTATGCTGAGCGGCCACGACAACAACAAACCGATAAAAATGCTGACAATGCTTACCATCATGCCTTCGGTGACGAACAGGTTGTAGATTATTTTAGGAGTAGCACCGATTGCTCTTAATACGACGATTTCGCGAGTTCGTTCCATGATATTGATACTGGTGGCGGATACCATACCCATTGCGCTTACAACAAGTACCAGCATGGCAAGGAAAACAATAACAACAAGGACTTTCCCCAAATTGATGGACACTCCTAAAAATTTGTAGTATTAAAAAGGGGGTGTAACTATGGGAGAAATTAATCGTTATTTCAGCCGTGAGTTCAAGATTAATGCAGTACAA
>CAYFXR010000098.1:0-14689 GCA_964347155.1 uncultured Nitrospiraceae bacterium
TACACTCAATAACATTACTCTGCTTGTTATGGGAAAATCAAAGTTTGCCGCTTCAGGTTGCTACTGTCCTGAACATGCATTATTAAGAAGACTTTTAAAACATCTTATTGTTGAGAGGGATGAAGTTGTAATTGCAGATATGGAGGCTGGAATTGAACACCTGACGAGGGGAACGGCGGAGGGAGTTGACGCATTCATTGTTGTCGTTGAACCCGGACAAAGAAGCATTCAAACAGCAATTGCAGTTAAAGGTCTTGCAAAAGAACTCGGTGTTAAAAAAGTTTTTATCATTGCCAATAAAGTCAGGAAAGAACAGGATGTTGATTTTATCAAGAATAATCTTCCTGATATTGGATTCTTAGGTCAAATAAGCTTTAACGATACTATTATGGAATCCGATATAAAAGGACTGCCTTCTTATGAGGCATCTCAGCAAGCCGTTGAAGAAGCAAAAAAAATCAAAATAATGTTAGAGAAGTCTGTTTGAAGAAAAATATAAGGAAAAATCTCTTACTAAAAAGAGACCATATCAATCCTGCAAAAAAGAAGGAGAAAGAAGCCGAAATAAGAAAAAGACTCTATGCCTTAGGTGATTTTAAAAGGGCAAATAGTATTTTATTTTATGCATCATTTCGAAGCGAGGTAGATACCATAGCATGTATAAAACATGCCCTTAAACTAAAAAAGAAAGTCGCTCTGCCACGCGTTGAAAAGAAAGTATTAGGTCTTTATTACGTAAAGGATTTAAAAGATCTATCACAAGGCTTTATGGGCATTCCTGAGCCAGACGCATCGAGATGCAAAAAAATCGGTTTAAAAGATATTAATTTAGTAATTGTCCCGGGTGCCGGATTTGATGTCAAGGGAAACCGCCTTGGATATGGTGCAGGTTATTATGATAGACTTCTGTCTGAATCTAAAAAACATATTATTACCATTGCACTTGCTTTTGAGGAACAGATTGGGAAAGAGATTCCTGCAGAACCCCATGATATTAAAGTGGACATGATAATAAGCGACAAACGATTGATTCAGTGCACGTAAGAACTTCAGTTCCACAGTTTCTCCGTTCCACAGTTTCTCGCTTAATTAGTATTCGTGAAGCGGTGGAACCTGAAACTATTGAACGGTAACCCCTTGACAATAGATATTCCAGTATTTAAATTAAATGACTTCTTCCCTTATCAAGGGCTGATCTTTTATACGCAATACTAAAAATATATTAAAGGAGGACGGTATGGCATACAGAGAGTACAATAATCGTATCGGAGGTATAAATCACTGGTTATTCGCTCAGGACGAATTCAAGCATATCATTTCCCGCTCTTTCAGGGGTGAAGAATATTCCAGCGTTATTAATGGTTCCGGGGCTGTTAAGGGAGAACAAAAATTCCCCAAAGGATATCAGGATGTAATTATTCCGGAACTGAAACGCCGGTCTGACTTTCTGAGCGAAGTTCCCGCTCTTAAAGAAATTAAGCCGGATGCTCATAAAGTTTTGACCGTATTGGTCGGAGATAAAGATGACCCGAAGGTTGCAGCTTCCCGAAGCTATGTCGGAATGAAATCGGCAACGACAAAACAATCCGGTCTGTCCAGCATGGTCGAAGAATTCCCTTCAACAATAACTGCTGCAGAGCTTTACGAAAAGCTTGACAAATGGAACAATGACAGCTCCATTTCCACATTAATGTTTCAGTTACCCTTCGGCGGAAAGGCCGGACAAATAATAGATACCACGGCACTCTGTAACCGTATCAATGTAGCCAAAGACGGGGACGGACTAAACCAGGTTACTCTGGGTCTCATGTCTTTGGGCGCTGACCGATACTATGACTGCTGTACCCCCAGCGGCATGGTTGATCTAGCCAGTGTCTATTTAATCAGGGATAAGGGAGTCAAAATACGCCCTGATGGAATAGCCACCTTTTCCGGACTGGAGGTTCTGCTTGCAGGCAGAAGTAACATTGTTGGAGAACCCCTCTTCAATATCCTTAAACGCTTTGATGCAACAACATTAGGCCCGTTACATACACGCACAGGATCAGGCGGAAAGACAGACAGGGAAACCCAATTAAAAATATATACGGAACTCTCAAAACGTGCCGATATAATATTCTCCTGCATGGGCTTTCATCCTTATAAGGTTCACCCGGATACCGAATACTTCTTCACTTCCGACATGCTCAAAGAAGGCTGCCTGATCATTGACGCCTCAACTTCTTTCAGAAAGGATGGCAAGAAACCCTTCGGTGATGTCGAACCTGCCGCACGCTCCAAGGCTGCTGCCTATACTTTGGAAACCGGAGGTGTCGGTCCTGCCACCGTAACCAAATTGGTGCATCAGGGCTGGATCGGGATGTTATTTCAGAATATCGATAAGGTCAGAAAAGCACTTGAAGAGAACAAATCAATAGTTAAGTCAACCTTCACCGGACTTCTGGCTTCCTATGCCAGCGCCAGTGAATCGGATGCTCAAGAAAACGCTGAAAATCTTTATAACAGGGCAATACATACTGACAGCCATCCGGTGCATGCAGTCGACGCCCTGGAAGCTATTTTTCCGGAGTTAATGGGAAAATAAGATAATTAATAACAATATCCGTTTTAACAGGGGCGGTTTACCCCGCCCCTACCCCTCAAAACTTTTTGACACCGATTATTCCCACATGTTAGAATTTGAGTCTATCTTTCTGGACGAAAAAGACTGAAAGTGGACAAGAAAAAAATAGAAAAAGGCGTAAAACTAATCCTTGAAGGTATCGGTGAAGATACTAATAGGCCAGGCATCAAGGAAACGCCAAAAAGGATTGCAGACCTGTATGACGAGATATTCTCCGGTCTCAAAACACCTACAGAGGAAATTTTAAGACCGATCGAAGGCGAAAGCCATGACGAAATGGTCGTTCTTAAAGACATACCTTTTTACTCCGTTTGTGAACATCATTTGCTTCCCTTTATAGGAAAAGCTCACGTTGCATATGTCCCTTCGGGTGGCAAGATCGTCGGTTTAAGTAAGCTTGCAAGGGCAGTTGAGATATTTGCGAAAAGGCCCCAGGTTCAAGAACGTCTTACCGCCCAGCTCGCAGATTTGATCATGGAAAAACTGAAGCCAAAAGGAGCAATGGTGATAGTGGATGCTGAACATCTCTGCCTGTCAATGCGGGGAGTGAAAAAGCCCAATGCGAGAACGGTTACTTCAGCCGTGAGAGGAATCTTTCGTACCAAAGAATCTACAAGAGTAGAATTTCTTGAATTGATAAAAAATCGTGATTGAGTTATAAATCGGCTGTCAAGTCACTGAGTATTTAATTAATATAACGTAATTATTCAATAACCTTTAAGCGTCTTACATGATTTATAAAGTATGAACGGCTTAAAAATTAACCAATAAAGGAAGGTTTAAAAAATTGGAAAAAATAACTATCACATTAAATGGGATAAAGACAGACGGTCATGATGGTATGACTATCCTTGAACTTGCACAGGACAACGGTGTTTATATTCCAACTCTGTGTCACGATCCGAATCTCAAACCCGTTGGAGCCTGCAGGGTTTGTTTGGTAGAGGATGAAAAGACAGGCAATCTTTTAGCATCTTGTGTT
Organism: uncultured Nitrospiraceae bacterium; assembly: GCA_964347155.1. Lineage (GTDB taxonomy): Bacteria > Nitrospirota > Thermodesulfovibrionia > UBA6902 > UBA6902 > CAYFXR01. The sequence continues at coordinate 3,606 of CAYFXR010000098.1, forward strand.
ACGCCGATTTCTTCAGGCATGACAGTCAACACGAACTCCAAAAATGTAATAGAAGCACGGAAAACTGTTGTCGAGCTCATGCTTGCCGGTCATCCTGACTCCTGTATAATATGTGATAAAGGTAATTGCTGTCAGCTGCGAAAAATTGCATCGGAATTAGGAATTGGACATATTGAGTTTGACAGGGTAAGACGCGCCTTTCAGATTGAATCAGCCAATCCCTTTATAGAGAGAGATCTTAGCAAATGCATAATGTGTGGCAAGTGCATCAGGGCCTGCAACGAAATAGAAGAAATAGGAGCAATTGACTACGCATACCGCGGGTTCAATTCAAAACCAGCAACATTATTTGATAATGCACTTGAAGAATCCACTTGCGAATTCTGCGGACTTTGCGTTTCCATGTGCCCGGTCGGGGCATTAACAGATAAACTCAGCAGGTACAAAGGAAAAGAAAGAGAAAGCATTCTTACTACCTGCCCGTACTGCGGCTGTGGATGCAGTATGTATCTTAATACAAGAGGTCAGGAAATTGTCAGTGTCTCTGCTGCCCCCGAATATTCGGTTAACAATGTAAGTTTGTGTGTGAAAGGTCGTTACGGATATGATTTTGTAAATAATCCTGATAGGCTGACTGCGCCTCTTATTAAGAAAGAGGGTGAATTCGTTGAGGCAACATGGGATGAGGCACTGGAGTTTGTATCCGGCAAGCTTAATGAAATTAAGCAGAAATACGGCAGTGACAGTCTGGCAGGCCTTGGCTCGGCAAGGTGTACTAATGAAGAAAATTACCTGTTTCAAAAGTTTTTCAGGGCTGTACTTAACAGCAATAACATCGATAGCTTTGAAAGATTCCCAATAAGTCCTGTTATCGAAGGGCTGGAAGAATCTTTTGGAATCGGAGCTGCTGCCACCAATTCAATAGAGGAACTGGAAGACTCTGATGTAATTCTTGTCATTGGTTCTGATATTACTGAAAGTCTTCCCATCATCGGTCAAAAGATAAAGCGGGCTGTAAGACGAAAAGGAGCGAGACTGATTAATATCGACCCGGGGACAATAAAATTAGATAAATTTTCTGAACTACACCTGTCAAATAAACCCGGAACAGATATAGCCCTTCTCAACGGTCTATTGCATGTAATTATTAATGAGGCCTTGTGGAACAAGGATTTTGTCTCTGAAAGAACAGAAGGTTTTGAAACTTTGAAAGCACATATACAGCAGTATTCACCCGAATATGCCGGGGAGATTACAGGCGTATCCCCGGATGAGATTCGTCTCGCAGCCAGATTGTATGCAAGCGCTAAAAAGGCGTCAATTGTATCCGGCACGGGAATAACCCGGCATGGGAGCGTTAAAGACATTGCGCGGAATCTGGCAAATCTGGCAATGATTACAGGAAATCTTGGGAAAGAAAACAGCGGTATTCTACATGTCTTACCACTGAACAATCTACAGGGTGTATGTGATATGGGGGTTATCCCTGACCGTCTTACGGGAAATCAAAAGCTGGATGATAACAGTGCCAGGTGGAAATTTGAAAAACAGTGGAATGTCAAACTGCCTGAGAAACCGGGTCTTAACGCAATTGAAATAATAAAGGCTGTTAAAGAAGGAAAGGTAAAGGGGCTGTATGTACTGGGAGACAATCTATTGCAAAGATTTCCTGATAAAACCTTCACCGGGGAAATCACGGTACAGGGCATTTCGCATATTTTAATGTCACTGGATCTGCTGATAGTACAGGATATTTTTATGAATGAGACAACCAAACTGGCTGATGTGGTTTTTCCGGCAAGCAGCTTTGCTGAAAAAGACGGCACCTTTACTAATACAGACAGACGTGTTCAGAGAGTGAGAAAGGCGCTAAAGCCCATTGGACAGTCCATGCCGGATTGCCAGATAATTGCAAGGCTTTCGACTAAGATGGGCTATCCTATGAATTATGATTCACCGGAACAGATAATGGAAGAAATAGCAAAACTGACTCCTGCATACGGAGGTATAAGTTACAGCCGATTGGAAAAAAGAGGTTTACAGTTGCCTTGCCCGGATAAAGGGCATCCGGGGACAAAATTCCTATATGAAGATGGTTTTGTTGCGGGGAGAGGCAAGTTCGCAGTAATTGATTATGTTACACCAAAGATTTCGCCTGATACAGCGGACTTATGCATCATGACTCCAGTGACAGCGCTGTGCACTTCAGGTACAGGTACAATGACACGAAGGTCGCGTGGACTGAGGTACTTAATGGAGATTTCAGGGAAAACGGAGGTTGGAAAATAGTGGGACAAGAAATAGACTTAAACAAGCTGGATACAATACTTTCCAAATATAAGGGTAAACCGAACGCCTTAATACCGGTTCTTCAGGAAATACAGGAAGAATTTGGCTGGGTGCCGCCGGAGGCTATAAAACGTACTGCTGAGGTCCTGAAGGTTTTTCCCAGTGAGGTATATGGCGTTCTTACTTTTTACGCCCAGTTCTACCTGAGGCCGCGCGGTAAAAATGTAATCCAGGTCTGTCTGGGAACAGCCTGTTATGTAAAGAGGTCCGAAGATATTTTGAGAAGAATTAAAGATGAGTTGCAAATAAAAGTGGGTGAAGTAACAGAAGATATGAAATTTTCATTGGAAACCGTCCGTTGTCTTGGCGCATGTGGTCTTGCGCCGGTTATGGTTGTAAGTCATGACATACACGCTTCTGTAAGGCCAAAAGAAGTAACGAAAATTATAGATAAATATAATGAATAAACCGAATCGCTGCATAAATATGACAGGTCACCTGCTGGGTGGTAATAATTTTATGCAACCGATGAATAGAAAGAGAAAAAGATGAAACAATTTCGTACAAATGTGATGATATGTGCAGGTAGCGGCTGTGTTGCGACCAAGTCCCTTAAAGTTAAAGACACCTTCCATGAAGAACTGAGAAAGAGGGGCCTTGAAGAAGAAATAGATTTAATCCTGACAGGCTGCAATGGCTTTTGTGCTACAGGACCAATTATTACTGTCCATCCTGATAAAATCTTCTACCAGGGAATAAAAGCTGAGGATGTCCCGTATTTAGTAGAAGAGCATTTCTTAAAGGGAAGACCTGTCCAGAAATTCATGTACGAAGAACCAACGAAAAAATTGACTATTCCCAGTATGCGTGAGATACCTTTCTTTCAGCATCAGGTCTTGAGGGTTTTGAGGAACAAAGGACTCATTGACCCTGAAGAGATGGAAGAATACATTGCAAGAGATGGATATCTTGCTGCTGCAAAGGCTGTTACTGAAATGTCGCCTGATGAAATAATACAAGTCGTAAAAGATTCAGGCATCAGGGGCAGAGGCGGCGCAGGTTTTCCAACAGGCTCTAAATGGGAATTTTGCTCGAAGAAGGTTGCCGACAATAAATATATGTGTTGTAACGGTGATGAGGGAGACCCCGGAGCGTTTATGGATAGGTCAATCATGGAGGCGGATCCCCATGCAGTTATCGAGGGTATGATTATAGGCGCAAAGGCTATAGGCGCATCCAGGGGCTACATTTATGTGAGGGCTGAATACCCTCTCGCTGTTCATCGTTTAAACTTAGCCATAGACGCAGCTACAGAAGCTGGGCTTCTTGGAAAGAATATTCTAAACAGCGGTTTTGACTTTAATCTTGAGGTATATCAGGGTGCAGGCGCATTCGTATGCGGTGAAGAGACGGCGCTCATGCGTTCTATTGAGGGCAAGCGCGGAATGCCGAGAGCAAGACCGCCATTTCCTGCACACAAGGGTTTATGGGACAAACCGACTGTTTTAAATAACGTTGAAACCCTTGCAGCCATCCCTCAGATTATTTTAAACGGCGCTGAGTGGTTCAATAAACTGGGCACGGAAAAGAGCCCGGGGACCAAGGTCTTCTCACTTACAGGCGCAATAAATAATACAGGACTGATTGAAGTCCCCATGGGAATGTCTATAAGGCAAATTCTCTATGACATAGGCGGAGGAATACCGGGCGCTGAAAAGGGAAGAAAGTTCAAGGCAGTACAGATAGGAGGACCCTCCGGCGGCTGCATACCTGAGAGCCGTATTGATACACCTGTCACATTTGAGGATATTCAAAAGACAGGCGCCATTATGGGTTCCGGCGGTATGGTGTTCATGGACAACACCACCTGTATGGTAGGTATGGCAAAGTTTTTCCTTGAATTTACCGCAGATGAATCCTGCGGCAAGTGTACACCCTGCAGAATCGGCACGAGGGTAATGCTAAAAATACTTGACCGGATCACAAAAGGAGAAGGTGTAGACGGCGATATAGATTTGCTTATAAAATTAGGAGAAAAGATTAAAGATACATCACTGTGCGGACTTGGGAAGACATGTGCCAATCCGGTGATAACGACAATAAAATATTTCCGCGATGAATACGAAGCCCATATAAGAGAAAAGCAGTGTCCTGCCTGTGTATGTGATGCGCTTATTACGTACTATGTTTTGCCTGAAAAATGCAGGGGCTGCATGATATGCCTCAAGAGGTGTCCGGTAGATGCAATCAGCGGTGCCAAGAAGATGGTGCATATCATTGATCAGAATAAATGTATTAAATGCGGCACATGCTATAATATGTGTCCTGCTAAATACAGCGCAATAGTAAAAGTCTCTGGTGAACACATCCCGACACCTGAAGGACCGATACCGGTTATGACTAGGACAAAACTTGAATAACCACTTTGTTTTTATTATTTCGTTTGTATTAGTTCAGACTAAATACGGTAGAATAAAATAAGATAGATCGAAAAATACAATGAAACAATTTCGTGCAAACATAATGATATGCGGGGGGTCGGACTGTGGAACAAAGGGTTCCCTCGAAATCAGGCACGCCCTTCAGGAAGAAATAAAAAAGAGGGGTCTTGAGCAGGAATTAATAATTGTCATGTCCGGCTGCTATGGCTTTTGCGGGCAGGGTCCGATTATTACTGTTTATCCTGACGGCATCTTTTATGAGGCATTAAAGACGGAAGATATACCCCTTTTAGTGGAAGAGCATTTCTTGAAAGGCAGGCCCGTAAAGAAGTTGATGTACAAGGAGCCTGAGAAAAAATTTGCAATACCTGCCATGAAAGACATCCCCTTCTTCAAATACCAGGTCCTGAGGGCATTAAGGAACAAAGGACTTATCGACCCTGAGAAGATCGAAGAATACATAGCAAGGGATGGGTATATGGCAGCGGCAAAGGCGCTGACCGAGATGACTTCTGATGAGATAATAAAGATTGTAAAAGATTCCGGATTGAGAGGAAGGGGCGGTGCAGGGTTTTCTACAGGATTAAAATGGGAATTTACATCAAAGGCTCCGTCTGATATCAAATACATGTTGTGCAATGCCGATGAAGGAGACCCCGGCGCATTCATGGACAGGGCTATTATGGAAGGAGACCCCCATTCTGTCATTGAAGGAATGATTATCGGTGCAAAGGCTATCGGATCACATAAAGGATATATCTATGTACGTGCTGAATACCCCTTAGCGATTAAACGTCTTCAGCTGGCGATAGAGCAGGCTACCGAGGCAGGACTCCTCGGAAAGAATATACTGGATACGGGATTTGATTTTGAGCTTGAGTTATATCTGGGAGCCGGCGCCTTTGTATGCGGTGAAGAGACAGCCCTCATGCGTTCTATTGAAGGCAAGCGCGGCATGCCAAGGTCAAAACCGCCGTTTCCTGCGCAAAAAGGTTTATGGGACAAACCAACTGTTTTAAATAATGTCGAAACCTTTGCAAACATACCTCCGATAATCTTAAACGGGTCAGATTGGTTCAGAAGCCTGGGCACTGAAAAGAGTACAGGGACCAAGGTCTTTGCGCTTACAGGTGCTGTCAATAATGTCGGCCTGGTAGAGGTCCCTATGGGAATCCCTCTGAGGACTATTATCTACGATATCGGTGGAGGGATAAAAAATAACAGAAAATTCAAGGCGGTTCAGCTTGGGGGTCCTTCTGGTGGCTGTATCCCCGAAAGTCTTCTTGATACACCCGTAACGTACGAAGATATTGTGGCAACAGGTGCTATTGTCGGCTCTGGCGGTATGGTTGTCATGGATGACAGCGCATGCATGGTCAATGTGGCCAAATTTTTTCTAGGCTTCACTACGGAAGAATCATGTGGAAAGTGTACTCCTTGCAGAGTAGGTACAAAAGTATTATTAAAAATACTGGACCGAATTACGAGAGGAGATGGTATTGAAGGCGACATAGAGCTGCTTATAAAATTGGGAAACAAGATTAAAGACACTTCGCTATGCGGACTTGGAAAGTCATGCGCTAATCCTATACTGACAACGATAAAGTATTTCCGTCATGAGTATGAGGAGCATATTAAATACAAAAGATGCAATGCGATGGTTTGCAAGGAAATTATATCCTCAGCATGTCAGCATACATGTCCGATCGGTACGGAGGTTCCTGTCTATGTCGCACTGATTGCCCAGAGGAGATTTAAGGAAGCGCTCCATGTAATTAGAAAAGACAATCCACTCCCAAGCGTTTGCGGCAGGGTTTGCAGCCATCCTTGTGAGTTCAAATGTAAATTGGGAGATATAGGAGAACCTGTTGCCATACGGGCTCTCAAGAGATTTGCTGTCGACTATGGTATAAAAACAGGCGAATATACAATCCAGCCTGTTAAGCATATTAAACAAAGTGATAAAAAGGTTGCGATAATCGGGGCAGGACCCGCTGGACTGGCTGCTGCGGATGAATTATGCAAGAGGGGTTACGGGGTTACCATATTTGAGGCCCTTCCCGAGGCAGGCGGTATGATGCGCTACGGCATACCTGAATTCAGATTGCCAAAGGAAAGATTACAACTGGACATTCAGAATATTCTATCCTGCGGTATTGAACTTAAGACAAATCATAAAGTCGAAAGCATCGATTCGCTTTTTAAAGACGGATTCAACGCTGTATTTGTTGCTGTTGGCGCCCATGCCGGAAAGAAGCTGCCCATTCCTGGAAACGATCTGCCGGATGTACTTATAAATACGGACTTTCTTCGGGATGTAGCTTTGGGCAAACAGGTAAAATTAAAAGAAAGGGTGGTGGTATTGGGCGGCGGCAATATAGCCATGGATGTCGCGAGAACTTCCGTCAGGCTCGGTGCCAAGGATGTCCTGCTTGCCTGCCTGGAACCAAGAGAAAAGATGCCGGCAGACCTGTGGGAAATCGAAGATGCGGAAAAAGAGGGTATTGAGATTCTTCCTGCCCGCACTTTTATCGAGATTATGTCGCAAAATGGTAACGTCACAGGTGTCAAATGTGCAGAAATAAACTTCCACGGGTTTAAGGAAGGCCGTCCTGATATAGAACTGATAGAGGGTACGGAACACATCATTGAAGCAGGAACGGTAATTTTCGCAATAGGCCAGGAACCTGAAACATCATTTGCGAAAAAAGAAATCGAGTTGACGACAGTTGGAACTGTTAAGGTAGATAAAGATTCGCTTGCTACTTCCATGCCCGGTGTATTTGCAGGAGGCGACGCTGTCACAGGAACTAAATTCATAATCGATGCAATTAGCGCCGGAAAGAAGACTGCAGAATCCATTGATAGATACCTCCGGGGTGAAAGCCAACAAAGAGAGCACAAAATAACAAGACCGTCAATATATGTAGAACCGGTTGAACTGACTGATGAGGAGATAGAGACAGCTGTTCGCGCCGAGATGCCGCAGCTATCGCCGGAAGTAAGAATAAAGAACTTCAAAGAGATAGATTTGGGTCTCACCGAAGAGATAGCGGTAAGAGAAGCTCGTCAGTGCCTAAGATGCGATTTAGGGACTGAAGATGGTATAAAGGCAATAGAGAAAATATTAAAAAAGAAACAATCAGAATCGGAGGGTATCGATACAAAACCAGTTGGTTCAAAATAGACTTATTCTGATTAGGATACTGAAAGGGGCTTAGGTTATGAAAAGTATTACAGTAAAAAAACCATTTGATGAAGTCAAAGAAACAATCGGAGATGCTGAAAAGATATTTATACTTGGTTGTGGCACCTGCGCTACAATGTGTCATACCGGAGGAGTTCAGGAAGTTCTTGAAATGAAGAGTGAACTGGAAAAATCCGGCAAAAAAGTTACCGGATGGATAGTACCGTCAATTGCCTGTGATGACTTAACAAAAGACGCCCTTGATGAGAATAAAGAAGCTATAGACGAAGCGGATATTGTTTTGGTAATGAGCTGTGCTTTTGGTGTCCAAACAGCGGTTTTCTTTTCAGATAAACCGGTTTGTCCTACATCGAATACCCTTTTTATGGGAAAAGAAGACACCCCAGGACATTTTTCCGAGGTCTGCATGCAATGCGGCGAGTGTGTCTTAGCCATGACAGGCGGAATCTGTCCTGTGACCACATGTCCAAAAGGACTTTTAAACGGACCGTGTGGAGGGACAAACGAAGGTAAATGCGAGGTCAGCCCTGATATACCATGTGCATGGACAAGGATATATGAAAGGCTCAAGAAGATGGACAGGCTTGATGACCTAAAAAAGATAGCCGAGCCCAAGGACTGGTCAAAAGGGCAGAACCCGGGAAGTTTTAGTACAAAGTCCACGTCTAAGGATGAGAAATAGGGTTGCAATTATAGGTGCAGGTGTTGTAGGAACTGCGATAGGTTATCTACTAAGAGAAAAAGGCTACACTATAGCTGGGATTGCAAGCAGAACATTTGGATCAGCTAAAAAGGCCAAAGAATTTATAGGAACAGGAGATGCATTCAGAGAGCCCAGTATAGCTGCTAAGAAGGCTGACATAGTTTTTATTACAACTTCCGACACTTCTATCAAGGAGGTCTGTGACAGGGTAGCATCAGAGGGAGGATTCAATTCAGGAACTATTGTTTTTCATATGAGTGGCGCATTATCTTCAGAAGTTCTGGAGTCTGCAAGAAATATGGGGGCAAAAATAGCCTCTCTTCATCCACTCCAGAGTCTTGCAGATGTAGGAAAGGCAGTAAAAAATCTGCGGGGATCATATTTCTGTATCGAAGGCGACAAAGAAGCACTTTCAGTTGCACGGGAGATAGTCGCTACCCTCGGTGGAAAGGAAATAACCATAGAGGCAAATAAGAAGCCTTTATATCATGCAGGGGCTTCGATAGCCTCGAATTATCTTGTAGCAACTGTGAGATTTGGTTCAGAACTCTTAGAGGCAACGGGCATCAGCAGACAGGATTCTCTGAATGCCCTTATGCCATTGATAAAAGGTACTATAACAAACATCGAGTCTCTTCGTATCCCTTCAGCCCTTACAGGCCCTATTTCGAGAGGAGATACAGAAGTAATTGAGGATCATCTCAAGGCAATATCATATGATAGGCCAGATATGGTGAAACTATACTCTGAGCTTGGAAAATATACAGTCAAGGTAGCAATTGAGAAAGGGTCGATAAAAAAACACAAGGCAGAGAAGATACTTTCATTGTTTGATAAATATTATACTTAGCGAACTATATTCAAATGAAGGATTGTAATAATGTAAAATGTCAAAGCGTTTATATGAAAGGGTTCAGGAAACCCTTTATTTTGAAAGGTTAATACCTGAAATTTCGGCGTTGTATGGAAAGGGGAAGAAAAAATGAGTTTTAAAGACAGCCTGAATTCCGGAAAATTTGTTATTACGGCAGAAGCAGGACCTCCTAAAGGAACAGACATTAAAAAGATAGTTCACGAAGTTGAAATGCTTAAAGGCAAAGTGGATGCCGTAAATGTAACGGATAATCAGTCGGCAGTCATGCGTATCAGCTCAACTTCTTTTTGCAGGATCCTTATAGATATGGGACTTGAACCCATTCTTCAGATGACTTGCCGTGACCGTAACCGTATCGGACTTCAGTCAGACCTTCTCGGCGCAAGCATTCTCGGGATAAAAAATGTCCTCTGTATGACCGGGGATCATCCAAATGCCGGAGACCATAAAGAAGCCAAGCCGGTATATGATATTGAGTCTGTCCAGCTCCTGAGGGTTGTCGACTCATTGAATAACGGCAAGGATATGATGGGCAACGAGCTGCAGGGAAGTACAGATTTCTATCAGGGCGCTGTCGTTACTCCGGAGGCTAATCCACTGGAACCACAACTAATGAAGTTCGAGAAAAAGGTTAAAGCAGGGGCAAACTTTTTTCAAACCCAGGCAATATACGATATAGATAAGTTCAAAGAATTCATGAAGTTTGCGAGGAAATTCAACACCAAGATATTAGCGGGGCTCGTTGTTCTGAAAAATGCGGGGATGGCCAATTTCATGAACAAGTTTGTACCCGGTATAAATGTACCCAAAGATCTCATTACCGAGCTGAAGGAAGCGGGGAAAGAGAAGGCACTCGATACAGGCTTGAATATCGCAGCAAGACATATCAAACAACTAAAAGATGAAAAGATATGTGACGGCGTCCATATCATGGCAATAGGTATGGAGGACAAAGTACCTGTTATCATGGAGAGGGCAGGACTTCTCTAAAGGACACAGATAACCACGGATTAATAATTACAGATGAGCGCAGATATATATGTGATCATCTGTGTTTTTTTATCTGTGGTCATCTGTTATTTTAATGACAACATCAAAGTCGATAAAAGCATATCAAAAAATTGTACTTTTTATGGCATTTCTTCTCATTACTGTACTCCATTTCAGTGTTACATTTGTTGTGATATTGTTCGCATTAAGTACGCTTAATATAATAAACCGCAGTTTGTTACATATTAAAAATCTGAATTATTTTGAGATAGTAATTTCTGCTGCCATCTTTATTATTTCTGCACTTGTCTTCCTTAAATCCTTAAAAAAAATATCCAGGTTTATTAAACAGACAATATTCAAGAATCATCCTCCATGATCACCGTTCATGTTTCTCTTTATTACTGTGTTATACTAAAACCGTTTTAACCATTAAAATATAAACATAAAAAACATGAGCAATCACATCATACATCTCTGGCAACACATTCCAGGGCATATTAAACCGTATATTGTTAAATTCGGTCAATTTGAGATCCGTTATTACGGGCTGATGTACATTGTAGCCTTCACCATCGT
>CAYFXR010000099.1:0-17959 GCA_964347155.1 uncultured Nitrospiraceae bacterium
AATTTCGCTAATATCGTATATATGCGGCATGCAATACAGAAGCCAAAAAATGCTTCCAGGCCAACAAATGCGGCAAAAATAACAACCATATTAATTGCCGCAATATCAAGCTTTAACAACAACAGGATACTTATCATCAAACAAAAAATAAAACCAATTCTTGATGCAAATATTTTAGGACCGGCATTTATCATTTTTGGTGTTAATCCTGCTATCTTGCAGATTACTTTACTCAATGTTGCAACCGGGCTTATTTGCCATTTAGTAAATCCCCTTATAAAAAAATCAATGCTTAAAAAATAAATAATCCATTTATAATTTGTAAGGATTGCTGTCAATAATACTCCAAATATTATTATTGCATTTATTCTCGCTGCCTTTTCATTAATTTGCTTATCAGAAAATGGGCATATTATGTTCATAATATTTTTCCAATTCAATCTTAAACGTTCAGAACGTTCGGGGTCAAACCTACATTATCCATTTACCAAAAAATGTATTTCAAATAATGCAGGCGTTGGAAAAAAATTTATTTATCGATACCTTAAACGCAACTACAACTAATCTAAGGGGGATATTTTTATTCCAGGCTATTTGCATAATGTAATAATTAACTAATCGAATTAAATAAATTTTTTTACAATGTCGGCATTATTTGGGTTTAATGAATTCTGTAAAATGTAAATTGTAGGTTTGACCCCGTTTTTTCGCTTCTACAATTCACCTATAAAAAAATTCTCTTTCTTCTCCCTGCCAATTGTTGTCTCAGGACCGTGGCCTGAGAGTACTTTTGTCCCTTCCGGCAAATCCAGCAGCCGCTTGAAAGATTTCCTCAGTTCCTGAATGCTCCCGCCTGGAAGGTCTGTTCTTCCAACAGAGCCCTGAAAGATGGTATCACCCGTAACGACGATACCTTCACCGAAAAGGCATACTCCTCCTTTGCTGTGACCCGGTGTGTGTATAACCTTAAAATTCAATTCACCGGCCTTTATATCATCACCTTCATCAATAAAACCATCAGGATGGGGAAGATCGTCAACGTCAAAACCCCAGAAAGCAGCCTGGTTCTTTGCCAGCGAGTAAGACTCCATATCATCTTTATGCATGAGAATTTTTGCACCTGTTTCTTTTTTAATATCCCCTATAGCGCCAACATGGTCGAAATGAGCATGAGTGCATATAATTATTATAATTTTCAAGCTCTTATCCTTTATAACTTCAAGTATTCTATCAGGCTCATCTCCTGGGTCAATGACAATTGCCTCTTTTGTTGCCTCATCCCCTAAGATATAAGTGTTCCCCTGAAGCGGCCCGACAACAAGTCTTTCGATAATCATTGCCTTCCTCCTCAATTACATACTACTTATTACCAGAGCTGTCCAAAATGAAGTCGCCATGGAGACGGGATGCCGAATAAACACAATGACGACTCCTCAAGTATTGCTCTTAGCTGATCTTCAAAAATATGAACTTTGTAAATCCTCAAAAATAAGATCAAGCAAAATGAGGTTATATATTTTATCAAATCCGTCGATTCATTGTGTTTGTGAGGTATTCAGTCTCCTGATAGTATCTATTTTGGATAGATGTAACTGATTACAATTACTTATTAAGTCCAAATAAAGCATTTAAACTAATGCAGATTCAGCTGCTCCTTTTTCGCATCTTTAATAAGTACTTAAGTTCTTCACTTTTCATGAGATATGTTGATAATAAATATACTCCCACACAAAATGCAATAACCGCTGCAAGAATGCCTGCCTTTTCAATAATACCTGTTTCTCCATGCCATATAAAGCTTCTCATTGCAAAGAAACCGAAAATACCCATTACAAAAGATGCCGCAGCTGTTTTCATAAACGATTGAATGATCTTTTGACCGTCTATCCTTTTCAGCCTTTTCCTGAGGAGGAGAAAAAGAACGGTGAAATTTACAGCGGATGCAATTGCATTTGCAAGAGCAAGTCCACCGTGCCTTAAAGGACCCATAAGGATAAAACTGAATACAATATTGGTAATTACTGAAAGAACAGCAATCATTACAGGAGTCTTTGTATCCTGCATTGAATAAAATGCTGACGCGGCAATCCTCGCACCTACATATGCCCAGAGACCGGAAGAATAATATATTAAGGCATAAGCCGTTTCTGCTGTTGCCTTCGAGGTAAATTCCCCCCTCTGTAAGAGGACGTAAACAATAGGCTCTGATAGGGCCATGAGTCCTGCCATGGCAGGGAGTGTCATAAAAAACAGAAGTCTGAGCGAAAAAGAAAATGTGTCACGTAATGCTTCATTGTCTCCCTTTGCAGCCTGTTCGGAAAGAGACGGAAGAACAGCTGTTGCCATTGCAACTCCAAAGATGCCAATCGGTAAATGCACAAATCTCATTGCATAATAAAGATATGTTGCTGCACCGCCTGAAAGAAAAGACACAAAGACCGTGCTGACAAAGATATTTATCTGGGCAACTCCCATTCCAACCACTGCTGGTAACAGCAAACGAAGTATTTTCTTTAATCCAGGATGCAGGAAAAAAAACAGCGGCAGTACAAGAAATCGATTTTTTATCAGATCAGGTACTTGAATAGCAACCTGAAGCGCTCCACCAACGGAAACTGCAAGACCTATCGCAACAAGAGGAGTGGTAAATCTTGGTGCAAAGTAAACAGCTGAGATTATTATCGCAACGTTTAAAAACATGGGCGCCAAGGCAGGAACAAAAAACGATTTGAGAGAATTCAGTACCCCTTTCGCAAGTGAAGCAATGCTTATAAAAAAAAGAAAGGGGAACATTAACCTTGTAAGCTTTACCGTAAGAGAGAATTTCTCAGGACTCCTAATAAACCCCGGTGCAATGACTGATACAATATATGGAGCAAATAAAATACCAAGCACACATAATATGAAAAGTACGGATAAGAGAAACCCGAGTACTGCAGAAGCAAGTCTCTTTGCCTCCTCCTCGCCCTCTTTTGTTAAGGACTCTGTAAAAACAGGTACAAAAGCAGCAGACATCGAACCCTCGGCAAAGAGTTCCCTGAAAAGATTTGGAATGCGATATGCAATAAAAAATGCATCTGTTGAGCCAGTGGCACCAAATATCTTGGCGAGCAATATATCTCTGGCAAAACCCAGGATACGACTGCCGGTTGTTGCTAAGGATATTTGACCCGCAGCTTTTGTCACACTGCGTTTTTCATCCATAGAGCTTGACTTTCTTGTTCTATTAATGTTTAATATTGTGTTATTTTTAGTGACTGTTATATTATTTGTTTAACTTAAATATTGCAATTACTACATCAAAAAAGAATTTAAAATAATGCAGATGTTGCGAAAAAATTTATTTTTCGATACCTTTAACTGACTTTTAATCAATGTAAATGTGCATATTTATATTCAAAGCCATATGCATAATTTAATAAAAAATTTATCGAGTTAAATAAATTTTTGAGCAATGTCTGCATTATTTGGGTAAAATAACATTGAAAAATAGTTAATTAAAAAGAAAGATTATCACTATACGGAGGTATTACTTTGCCAGCAAAAGCTGCACCGAAAAAAAACAAGTCAGCCATCAAGAGGGCAAGACAGAATGAAAAAAGAGCACTGAAAAACAAGTCCTTCAAGAACATGTTGAAAACCCTCTCAAAAAGAGTTGAAAACGAAGTAGCCAATAAAAGTGTTGAAGGTGCAGAGGCCGCTTTTAAAAATGCTGTTTCAGCTATTGACAAGGCAGCTAAAAAAGGAATGATCCATAGGAATACCGCTTCAAGAAGGGTCTCCCAACTCACAAGGCTTGTCAACTCCTTACTTCCTTCTGAAGCAACTTAATGAGCAAAACCTCAAGTTCGAGCTCTGGTCTCCCTGACGTTTTTATTCCCAGGTCCGCTTCATGAAGGCTCTGGAAAATATTGTAAAAGTCATCTTCATGAAAAGAAGGCACATATTGTATCAGTGCCCTGTATGTTTTTTCCCTCATTTTAAGCGGTTTTTTCCCCTTGTTGCGCCAGAGAGAATAAAGCTGTTTATAATGCCAGTTTAAGGTCCCAAGAATAACAGGTGCCTCCATGGCATTCTTGGCAAATATGGTCTTTAAAATCCTGAACGCCCTTGTCCTCTGTCCTGATATTAAAGAATCAATAAGATCAAAAGGCATATACTTTCTCATCATACTCGTGGAAGAAATAATATCTTCTCCTGTGACTGTCTTACTCCCTGAGAGCCTCAGCTTTTCGATTTCCATTATGAGAAGTCCGATATCATATCCTACGAATTCTATCAGATAGTCAACTGCATCATCAGTCAATCGTATACCCTTCTGTAATGCTGTATGTTTCAGCCATGCCGGTATATCTCTTTCCTTTATGCCCAGGGAATAAACCTTCCAGTTAATATCCAAAACTGCTTTGGGGGCTTTAAGGGAAAGAATTATCATACAGGTGGAACTTGAAGGGTCACGAAAGTACGGAATTAATGCCTTAATAGTTGACTGAGGAAACTGATGAAAATCCTTAAGCACAATCAGGCGTCTTTGCGCCATAAACGGAAGCGTCGAAGCTGCATCTAAAATTTCATGCGGTTCTGCCGCAGGATAAAAGACATCGTAATTAAAATCTGCCGGATAAGACGCGATTACAATCTCAACAACCTTTGAAAGTGCATCCTCCAGAAAATAACTTTCTTCACTCCATAGGAAATAAAGGGGATCCGGCAGACTATTTTCACATTCTTTTTGGAGCGCCTTATTTAGCATATTTGATGATAATTTTACTTACCATTTCTTTTGCAATCTCAGCACAGGCCTTATCGATTGCACTTTCCTTATGAGCAACACTTTCACTGACAGTGCCGGTAGTTTGAAAAGTAATTTTTATCGGGGATTTCATCGCCTTAAACTCGGTAACCTCTTTATCATTAATAACCTTCATATCAACCAGCATTATTAATTCCTGTTCTTTGATTATCTCATCAATTGCTCCAATGGCTCCCAGCTCAAAAACCGTTATCGTTGATTCAAGCTCAACGCTGGCATCTGCTACCTTTACCTCAATTCCCTGATTAACAAATTCATTTGAAAGGGCATTATGGAGTTTTTCCTCAAGCCGCGGCTCATAGGTTTTATTTTGGACTGGCTTAATTATGATAGAGTCAAAGGGAAGAAACTTTGAGCCAATCATCCGGTAACCGCAGGAGGAGAGGAAAAAGTAAGCAGTAAGTAGTAAGCAGTAAGCACTAAATCGTAAAAAAACAGTTATTTTATCTTTTTTATTTTTCACTTTTTATTTTCTGCTCCTTATATGTTTAGATAACTATATTCACAAGCCTGCTCTTCACAACGATTACCTTTTTTAACGACTTTTCTTTTATATACTCTTTAATCTTTGACTCACCAAAAGCCTTTTCTTTAATAGACTCATTATCAAGCCCTGCAGGTATCATCACCTTGGCCCTAACCTTCCCGTTTATTTGCACTACAAGCTCTATCTCTTCCTCTTTTGCTATGTTTTCGTCCCATTCAGGCCATGTTTCGTTACATATACTTTTCTTTTCTCCAACTTCTCCCCACAGTTCCTCTGCAATATGAGGAGCAAAAGGAGAAATCAACAAGATCATGTTTTTTATGCAAAATCTCAAGACATCCCTATCCTTATCATCGAGCATATTAAATGATAATGTTTCATTGATAAGTTCCATTAACGCAGCAATAGCAGTATTGAAATGATAATCGCGTTCAATACTGTTTGTAACCTTCTTTATCGTTTGATGCGTCTTCCGCATCAACTGAGATGCGTGAGATGAAAGTTGAGATATGTCTTTTATTTGATTCCGACCCTTTAAACTCAATACTGTGCGATTTTTATACACTAATGCCCATATACGGTGTAAAAATCGAAACGCTCCTTCCACGCCCTGATCAGACCAATCAAGGTCCCTTTCAGGAGGTGCAGCAAACATACAAAATAGCCTGATGGTATCGGTACCATATTTATTAACGAGAAAATCAGGGTCAACAACATTGCCTTTTGATTTGGACATCTTGGCACCGTCTTTTATCACCATACCCTGGGTAAGCAGGCTGCTGAAAGGTTCATCTGTTTTTACGAGTCCAATGTCTCTTATTACCTTTGTGAAAAATCTCGAATAAAGCAAATGGAGAACTGCATGTTCAATACCACCTATATACTGGTCAACAGGCATCCAGTAGTCTACAGCCCCAATATCCAGCGGTTTCTCATCAGTTTTAGGTGAACAGTATCTTAAGAAATACCATGAAGAATCCACAAATGTATCCATTGTATCTATTTCTCTCTTTGCTTCCCCGTTGCAGTGGGGGCATTTTGCGTCAATAAAGTCTTTTAACTCCGCCAATGGAGAAGTACCTTTTCCGGTCAGTACGGCATTTTCCGGAAGTATCACAGGGAGTTCACTTTCAGGAACCGGGACGATCCCGCAAGATGAACAGTACACCACAGGTATGGGAGTCCCCCAGTACCTTTGACGTGATATCCCCCAGTCTCTTAGTTTGTAATTCACAACTTTCTTTCCCAGACCTTCTTTCTCCAGATAATCCGCAATCTTCTCCCTTGCTTCAGTACTTGTCAGTCCCGAAAATTGCGCTGATTCAACAAGGATTCCATCCTCTTCATAAGCACAGTCCAGAAGTTCGGAAGCTTGAGAGTCTGGTTGTCTGCCCTCAGGTATTATGACAACTTTTACAGGCAAACCATATTTTTTAGCAAACTCAAAATCCCTTTGGTCATGGGCAGGGACAGCCATAATTGCCCCGGTGCCGTATTCCATAAGAACAAAGTTGGCAGCATAGATAGGGAGCCTATCTCCTGTTAATGGATTAACAGCATAGCAACCGGTGAAAACTCCCTGTTTTTCTTCAGGTTCTTCTGAAAGGGATTCTATGTTCTTCAGTATTTCTTCATCTTTCACCAATTCGGTAACGAGCGGATGTGTTTTCGCAATACTCATAAATGTAGCTCCGTAGAGCGTATCATGCCTTGTAGTAAAAATCCATATATCCTTGTCCGAATCAGCAATCTTAAAGTCAACCTCCACTCCCTCACTGCGTCCAATCCAGTTCCTCTGCATTATCACAACCTTTTCAGGCCATCCATTGAGGGTATCGGCATCCCTCAAAAGCTCTTCGGTATAAGCGGTAATCTTAAAAAACCACTGTTCAAGCTCTTTTTGAACAACAACGGTGTCACACCGCCAGCACCCACCATCTATCACCTGTTCATTGGCAAGGACAGTCTCACATGAGGGACACCAA
The DNA here is from genome assembly GCA_964347155.1 of uncultured Nitrospiraceae bacterium. Taxonomy (GTDB): domain Bacteria; phylum Nitrospirota; class Thermodesulfovibrionia; order UBA6902; family UBA6902; genus CAYFXR01. The sequence continues at coordinate 7,286 of CAYFXR010000099.1, forward strand.
TTGACTGAAGAGGCCTTTTTATATACAAGGCCGCGTTCATACATTTTAAGAAAAAACCATTGATTCCACCTGTAATATTCAGGGTCACAGGTTGTTACCTCCCTCTCCCAGTCGTAAACTAATCCCATCTTTTTTAGTTGCGCCTTCATATAATCAATATTGTCATATGTCCACTGAGAAGGATGTACCCCATGTTTTATTGCTGCATTCTCGGCAGGCATACCGAATGCATCCCAGCCCATTGGATGTAATACATTGAAACCACGCATTTTCTTATATCTGGTAATAACATCACCTATTACATAGTTTCTGACATGACCCATATGAATCTTTCCTGAAGGGTACGGGAACATTTCAAGACAATAAAATTTAGGTACCTGAGTATCTTCCTTAACTGTGAACAACTTTTCTTTAGCCCAATACTCCTGCCACCTTTTCTCTATCTTTTGCGCATTGTATTTTTCTTCCAAGTCGTGCCTCCACTCATAACGATAACCTCTATCTCTCTTTAAACTAAATATTCTAACATAATTAAGATGTTAAATTATTTAGTTCTTCTCCCAATAAGTTGCTAGAAAGGATTCAAGGATTCAAGGATTCGAGGATTCAAGGATTCAAGTGTTTGTTTTCCAAAGATTTTATTAGTGCCTCGATCATTCCACTTGAATCCCGAAAAGGGACGTTGTCCCCGTCGGGACTTTACGTCCTCGACCACTTGAACCCTTGAATCCTTCGGATTTTACCAACTATTTTGGAGATGATCCAATTATTTAAACACGATTTGAACCCGTAACCCTGTAGTTACGAAAGGTATTAATTGTTTACGTTTGTCATTCCCGCAGTCCTTTGAGCGGGTCGAATCGACTATCGCGAAGACTTGTATCGAGAATCCAGCCTGTCTTTTTTCTGAATTCCCGTTTCCACGGGAATGACGGCATAACTGAATAACCGTTCAATCTTTCATATGAAACAGTTAAAATAACTATTGGATTTCAAACTTAATTTAGTGCTATACTACCTCTTGATTTTTTCTGCAAGGAGATTGCTTGATATATATTCCTTTATTCATAAAACACTTATTAGTATCTCACTCTTTTAGAAAAAACTCTTCTAACAAGTTCTCCATTTCCATGTTAATATTCTTGTTAATATCGCTTTTTCTGCTAAATGTTTCAACCATTTCAGCGGAAACGGCTCCTCTTATAAAACTAATCGAAATTAAAGGCAATAAAAAAATCAGCAGCAATACACTTTATTCCAAAATGAAGAGCAAGGTTGGTGATCCTTTCTCAAAAGATACCGTTAAAGAAGACATAAAAAAATTGTACAGTATTGGATATTTCGATGACGTTCAGGTTGAAATAGAGTCATTTGAAGGCGGCGTCAAACTTATCTTTGTTTTCATAGAAAAACCTACCATTGTTAGTTTGGATTTTCAGGGAAATAAGGAGTTTGAAACAGATACGCTTAAAGAAAAAATAACTTTAGCCTCAGGTGCAATTGCAAATATCTCACTCATAACAGATAATGTTCAAAAAATCATTTCCTTTTATCAGTCAGAGGGATACTGGCTTGTCAAAGTAGTTCCCATAATCAGGGAGATCTCAGCATATGCGGTTGCCCTGACCTTTCAGATAGAAGAAGGGCCAAAAGTAATTATCAAGGGGATCACCATAGAAGGCAATAAATTCCTTTCAGGGAAAAAAATCAAGAAAGTTATGAAGACAAAAAAAAGATGGTTCTTATCTTTCATAACAGGATCAGGCATTTATAAAAAAGAACAAATTAAGGCAGACATAGAAAGAATCAAAGAGCTTTACCACGACAACGGCTTTATTTATGCAGCAGTTTCAGAACCGGAAATCACTTTGAGTCCTGACAAAAGGAAACTTTATATTAAAATCTCTATATCAGAAGGTGATCAATACAAAATTGGAGACTTAAAAATTGAAGGCAATACGGCATTTCCCAGCTCAGACTTATTTCAACATCTTGAAATTGCCACAGATCAAATCTTCAATAGAAGTGCGCTAAGAAACGATATAGACAAGATTCTTGATCTCTACATGGAAAAGGGATATGCAAGAGCGGATATCAACCCATTGATTGATGTCAATAGAGAAAAAAAGACAGCAAATATTGCCTTATCAATAACAGAAGGCAAAATTTTCAGGATCGGCAGGATAAACATCATGGGTAATACAAAAACCCGCGATAAGGTGATCAGGAGAGAGATGAGACTTGATGAAGGAGATGTCTTTAATAAAAAACTCTTAACGAGAAGTTACCAGAGAATAAATAACCTCAATTATTTTGAGAGTCTTGATATTACCCCTCATCCCCGATTGGATGAGCAGCTCATGGATGTAAATATCAAGGTAAAAGAAAAATTAACCGGCATGTTAAGTATCGGAGGCGGATACAGTTCCATAGACAAATTTATGGTTATGGGGGAACTAACCCAGACAAATTTGTTCGGGAAAGGGCTCTATCTGAAATTCAGAGCAGATTTGAGCGCAAGGAGAACAAATTACAGGATCTCTCTTCGGGATCCGTGGTTCATGGATAAACCCCTCTCCGCATCACTCAGTCTTTATAACGATTCCCTTGAATTTCCCGAATATGACAAAGAGGCAACAGGAGGTTCCATCGGCTTTGGCAAAGAACTATCCGAATATGTCGGAGGAAATATCGTTTATACCATTGAACAAGTGGAAATCACTGATGTATCAGATGACGCTTCCTCGCTCATAAAAGATCAAATAGGAGAAAAGCTTACAAGCAGTATCAGTCCCTCAATCTGGAAAGACACACGTGATAACTATTTAGACCCAACAACCGGGGCAAGACATGCACTTTATACTACTATCGCAGGACTCGGCGGAGACAATTACTTTGTAAAGGGTTTGGCCGATTCATCATGGTATTTCCCTGTCAAATGGGAAACAACGTTCAGTATACGCGGACGATTTGGATATGCTACAGGGTTTGCAGGAGAAGAACTTCCACTCTACGAAAGATTTTACGTGGGTGGTATTAACACAATAAGGGGTCTCGGTTTTGGTGAGGGAGGACCGAGAAATGAAGAGGGAGAAAAAATAGGTGGAAATATAGAGCTGATATTTAATGTTGAATATATTGTACCGCTTATTAAAGACATCAGACTTAAAGGTGTTCTTTTCTTTGACTATGGTAGTGCATTTGACAAAAGTGATAAGATATCCTTTAGCGATATGCGAAGAACAGCCGGATTTGGAGTAAGGTGGATGTCTCCATTTGGACCATTGAGACTGGAATGGGGTTTTAACCTGGATCCGAAAGAAGATGAAAGTAACAACAAGATAGAATTTTCAATAGGAGGACTGATCTGATAAATACATTTAAATAAGGATTCAAGGGGTCGAGGGTTCAAGGACGTAAAGTCCCGACGGGGACAACGTCCCTTTTCGGGATTCAAGTGGAATGATCAAGGCAAAGGCACTAATAAAATCTTTGGAAAACAAACACTTGAACCCTGGCACCCTTGAATCCTCGAATCCTATAATAAAATAATGTAAAATTTATAATTTGGAATTTGATTATTTGGAATTAAATTAAAATGGGAGGCTTTATGAAAAAAACAATTTTTCTGACAATTGTTTTATTATTTGCATTTAACGCACAGGCAGCAGAATTAAAGATTGGCTATGTGAATATGAACAGGGCATTGAACGAATGTGATCAAGCCAAAGAGGCAAGAAAAACACTGGAAAATATGATCAAGACTAACGAGGCGCTTCTTACCAAAAAACTTGATGAAATCAACAAGCTTGAAGAAGAAACGATAAAACAAGTATCGATCCTCACGCCGGAGGCTCTGAGAGAAAAACAGTTTCAGATCAAAAAGCTGAAAAGGGAATATCGCAGAATGAAGGAAGACTCTGATTTCGAGACACAAAATAAACAGGAAGAATTAACACGGGAAATAGCATCAGATTTAAAAATTTTGGTTAAGAAAATTGCTGAAAAAGAAAATTATTCAGCAATTTTTGAAGCAGCAGAAGGTAGTGGTTTACTGTATATGCCCAAAAAATTAGACCTAACAGATACAGTCATTAAAATGTATAATGAAACTTCAAAAACAAATAAATCCAAAAAATAAATTTTTTTTAAATGAAACTAAGAGAATTAGCTGATCTCATAGGCGGTACGATATCAGGCAATCCTGAGATTGAAATAACAGGAGTATCCGGAATAAAAGAAGCAAAACAGGGTGATATTACCTTCCTGGCTGATAAAAAGAACCTCGGGGATATGTTTGTTTCACATGCGTCGGCCGTGATTGTAAAAGAGGAAATAAAGGAACTGACGATCGGTATGCTTGTTGCCGACAATCCATATTTTACATTTGCCAGGGCTTTGGAAGTGTTCTACATAAAGCCTCGCAAACCCTCCGGCATCAGTGATAAAGCCATTATTGGAAAGAATGTAATTCTCGGTGATGACGTTTCAATACATCCAATTGCATACATTGGTAACAATGTTATATTAGGTGCACGGGTCACCATATACCCTGGAGTTTGTATACGTGAAGGAGTATCAATCGGTGATGATTCATTAATCCACCCTAATGTGACAATAGAGGAAAATGTACAAATCGGCAAAAAAGTCATCATACATTCCGGAACAGTTATTGGCTGCGACGGGTTTGGATATGTATTAGAAAAAGGGAAACATTACAAAATACCTCAGGTTGGAAGGGTAATAATCGAAGATGAAGTAGAAATAGGTGCAAATGTAACTATAGACAGGGCAACAGTTGGAGACACTGTTATTGGATCCGGGACGAAAATAGACAACCTTGTGCAGATTGGTCATAATGTCAAAATAGGACAGAATTGTATAATAGTATCACAGGTTGGCATAAGCGGGAGCGTAGAAATCGGTGATGGTGTAATCCTTGCGGGACAAGTTGGTGTCAGAGACCATGTAAAAATCGGTAGCGGTGCAAAGGTTGGCGCTCAATCAGGCATCGGTAATGACATACCTGAAAGACAGATATATTCTGGAAGCCCTGCTATTCCACACAAAACATGGCTTAGGGCACAAAGTGTTTACTCAAAATTACCTGAGTATGTAAAGCGTTTACAGGAACTTGAAAGAAAGGTAGAAAAGACATCCGATGAAGATCAGGATGTCTGATTATATAGGAGGGACATTCAGATGATGAACAACCGGGAAATACAAAATATCCTGCCACATCGTTTTCCATTTCTTTTAGTTGACAGAATTATTGACATAGAGCCAAAAACCAAGGCAGTAGGATTAAAAAATGTAACGATTAACGAGCCTTTTTTCCAGGGTCATTTCCCTGATTATCCTATTATGCCCGGTGTATTGGTTGTGGAAGCAATGGCGCAGGTTTCCGGCATATTGGCCTTTCATTCAGGTGCGAAAGGTGATGCCGTCTATTTTATGAGCATTGAAAAAGCCAAGTTCAGGAAACCAATAGTACCAGGGGATCAACTTCGCTTTGAAGTTAATGTCTTACAGCAGAGAAATAATGTCTGGAAATTCGCTGGTCAAGCCTTTGTTGACAATAAGCTTGTTGCAGAAGCTGAATTCACGGCAATGGTTTCAGAAAGGGAATCAGAAAATGAGTAAATCGAAAATCCACCAAACAGCAATTGTAGCTTCAAATGTGAAACTTTCGGAAGGTGTAGAAATCGGACCGTATTGCATTGTTGGTAAAGGAGTAAAGCTCGGCAAAAATACCAGACTTGTTTCCAATGTAGTTATTGAAGATACCGACATGGGGAAAAACTGTATAGTATACCCTTTTACCTCTATAGGTCTTCCACCACAGGACATTAAATATAAAGGTGAAAAAACCCGGGTAAAAATTGGTGATAACAATATTATAAGAGAATATATAACCATACACCGTGCATCCGTCGGTGGAGACAAAGTAACAAGGATAGGCAATAACAACTTTTTAATGGCTTATGTTCACATTGCCCATGACTGCGATATAGGCAATCACGTTATCATGGCCAATGCGACAACTCTTGCAGGTCACGTTGCTGTTGAAGATTTTTCATTTATTGGAGGACTGGTTGCAGTTCATCAGTTTACAAGAATAGGGGCATATTCAATGATTGGGGGCTTCAGCGCCATTCCACAGGATATCCCCCCCTACACAACAGCTGCTGGAGAAAGAGCCAAGCTGTACGGATTAAATACCATTGGCTTAAAACGGCATAACTTTACTGATTCAAAAATAAAGGACCTTAAAAAAGCATATAAGATATTATTCCGCAGCAAGTTAACGCTCAAAGAGGCAATAAATAAATTGAAACATGAGGTAGAACAATCAGACGAGATCAAATATCTCGTAAATTTTATTGAAAAAAATAAAAGAGGGATATGCCGGTAAAGGCATTCAGTCAAACAAAGGCCTCAATGACGCTGGGAATAATTGCCGGAATGGGCAATCTGCCAAAGGCTATCGCATCCGAGGCGAAAAAAAAGGGTTATAAAGTTGTAGCAATTGCACTGCAGCCGCCGGCCGATAAATCTTTGAAACCTCTTGCAGATGATTTTTACACAATCAGTATTGGTCGCTTCGGAGGCCTGCTAGACCTGCTAAAAAAACTTTCTATTACAAATGCTGTAATGGCGGGCAAGGTACCTAAAACTCTCCTGTATAAACATAAAACAAGTATTATTCCTGACGTAAAGGCTGTTAAGCTGCTTTTCTCATTAAAGAACCTTTCAGATGATACTATTATGAAGGCAATAGTCAAAGAACTTGAAAAAAACGGAATAAAACTCCACAATACAACTGCCTTTACGAAAAATCTTCTTGCTCCCGAAGGATCATTAACACGCAAAAAACCGACACAAGAAGAACGAAAGGATATAGAGTTTGGCTGGAAAATCGCCAGGAAAATAGGACATCTTGACATTGGCCAGACCGTAATCGTAAAGAATATGGCAGTAATGGCCGTTGAAGCCATAGAGGGTACTGACGAGGCAATTAAAAGAGGCGGAAGTCTGGCAGAAAGCGGCGCTGTGGTAGTAAAGACTAGCAAACCTCAGCAGGATATGCGCTTTGATGTCCCTGTTGTGGGGACAGACACCCTTGTTTCAATGAAAAATGCAAAAGCCAGGGTATTAGCCGTAGAAGCGGGAAAGTGCATTATTGTTGACAGGGAAAAATTCATAATAGAGGCTGATAACGAAGGTATTGTAGTAGTCGGGGTAAATTTTAAAACCCCTGTTTAACTATTAAGCTTGCCCCTTGACTCAAATTCTGAAGAGATGCCGGATCAAATCGGGAAATCCATCATTCATTTTTATATTGAAGCTTCACAATTTAATTGTTATTATATATTAATAAGTTATAAGGTGTTAGGGAGACTAGTGAGAAAAACGGGCCTCTACAGCGAAACAGTAAATTACCAGGCTTTCAGATAACTTTATATAGTTTCTTTTTTTCCATAATTTAAATCATCAACAATTTTTAACCCAAAAAAAGCAGTTAAATAGTGCAGGCTTTGGAAGAAAATTTATTTCTCGATACCTTAGATGCAATTCCAACCAATCTAGGGTGAATATTTTTGTTCCAAGCTATATGCACAATTTAACAATAAATCCATTGAATTAAATAAATTTTATTACAATGTCTGCACTATTTGGGTTAATAAACCTCTTCAAAAAAGAATTATGGCGTAGTTGAGATACTGACATTATGGATAAAAAATTCACTATAAATAGAATTTTCTCTATTTTTCTACTATTTGCATGCATATACAACCATAGTGCTTTCGCACAGGAGGATGTAGAATCTCAGCTTGAAAGAATAAATCCAACTGATACGGAAATATACGAACTAAAGGATGAGTTTGAACTCAAGCCCCTGCCCCCTCCTCCACTATTAATGCCTGAGACCACACCTTTGGAGGATAAGACAAATATATCCTCAGGGATCCGCGTATACGTTAAGAGACTCAAGATCATAGGAAATACAGCATTTTCAAATGAAGAGCTCTCTAATATAACATCACATTATGAAAACAGGGAAATTACTTTCGAGGAATTACAGGCTGTCCGTCAGGAACTGACTCTCTTATATATTGACAGGGGCTATATTAGTTCTGGGGTCATTATTCCGGACCAGCAGGTTGTGGACGGCATTATTATTTTAAAAGTAATAGAAGGAAGACTTTCAAATATAAACATAGAAGGCAACAAATACTTCCGCTCAAGTTATATCAGGGACAGATTGGAGCTTTCATCAAAACCACCTCTTAATATCCATGTTCTCCAGCAGGCACTTCAGATCCTTCAGCAGGACACTCGTATTAAACGGATTAATGCTGAACTTGGCCCGGGCATCATGCCCGGAGAAGCTGTTTTAAAAGTCAAAGTGGAAGAGGAGGATCCTTATAACGTTACTTTGAATTTCAGCAATAACCAGTCACCCAGCGTCGGGTCAAATAGGGGAGAATTGTCGCTTGCCCATAAAAATCTCTTTGGAATCGGACATATGCTTGAAGCGGAATTCGGATTAACCGAGGGCACTGAAGATTACAATTTCAGTTATTCAATCCCTGTCACCGCACGTGATACCACCGTAGCTGTTCACTACCAGGAAAGTGAAAGTACCGTAATTGAAGAGGAATTTGAAAAACTGGATATAGAGAGCAAGACCGAATCGTATGGATTAACAATAAGTCATCCTCTTTATAAAACTCTTGATCAGGAATTTTCCCTTGCCCTTACAGGTGAAATTCGTCGTAATGCTACGTTCTTGCTGGGACGCCCGTTTTCTTTTACAGATATTGCAGATAATGTTTCACATGTTACCGTAATGCGTTTTACACAGGAATGGATAAACCGCAGCAACGTCCATATACTGGCACTTCGATCCAACTTTAGTCTGGGTATTGATGCCTTTAATGCAACAATAAGTGATAATGTAACTGATGGAGAGTTTTTTTCCTGGATAGGTCAGGTTCTCTGGTTAAGGCAGTGGACAGACGATGAGATACAGACAGTATTTCATACAGACATCCAGCTGGCCAACGATTCCCTTTTACCCATGGAAAAATTTCCGGTTGGAGGCATGAACAGTGTACGTGGCTATCGGGAAAACCAGCTGGTACGGGACAATGGTGTTGTGAGTTCATTTGAATTACGTCTGCCCGTTATAAGAAACAGGCAACGGAAAGTAATTGTTCAGTTTGCTCCTTTTGCTGATTTTGGCTGGTCATGGAATGCAAGGGGAGAAACACCGGAACCGAAAAGTATTTCCAGCATAGGGGCAGGAATAAGGTGGAGAATCAGGGAAAATATTCACTTTAATATATATGCAGGCTATCCCCTGCGGGAAATAGAAAACCTGGATCACGACCTTCAGGATGAAGGTATACACTTTCAACTTAACTGGCAGATGTTTTAAGGGGGGTTAATGTTATCAGTTAAATGCTATGGAGTTATGATACATTTATTATTTATTTTACTTTTTCAAAGTCTTTTGATTTCATTCTGCTATGCAGAGGTGGTTCTTGATGGTACATTGGGACCTCTCAAGGCATTGCAGGGTCCAAAGTACTCTATCACCCACGATCTGGGACAACAGGCAGGAGGCAATCTCTTTCACAGTTTCAGCAGTTTTAATATACATCGAACAGAAAGCGCTATATTTACAGGACCAGGTTCAATTGAAAATATTATCTCCCGTGTTACCGGAGGAAGCGCTTCAAACATAGACGGACTTGTCCGCTCCAAAATTCAGGGCGCTGACTTTTATTTCATTAATCCAAGCGGAATAGTGTTTGGCCCTCATGCCCAGCTTGACATCACAGGTTCATTCCATGCAACTACGGCAGATTACCTTACGCTGGGAGAAAGCGGACGATTCGACGCAACCACTCCGGCTAACAGTGTCCTCACCACAGCTGCGCCTTCTGCATTTGGTTTCCTGAGCGACAATCCCAAGCCAATTTCTATTGAAGGCAGTGGCTCCTCTGGTGCAAAAACATATTTTGACATTAAGGGACTCACTGTTCCTGAAGGAGAAACATTGTCACTTATTGGAGGAGATATGAGTATTACCTCTGGCCTTTTATATGATCAATATCCCGTTGAGAGCCGTCTTATCGCACCCGGAGGCAGAATCAATATTGCAAGTGTTGCATCTTCAGGCGAAGTTGTTCCGACTGAATCGGGCCTTGATGTTGATTCATTTGCAGAACTCGGCAAGATAGAAATGTTAAACGGTTCTATCGCCAATGTTACCAGCCATGGAGGGGGCAGTATATATATCCGCAGCGGTCAGTTTGTGATAGACAACAGTGATATCGGTCCCAATACTTCAACCAGGTCCGGCCTATATGCTCAAACTACCGGCTCACTGGACGGAGGTGTTATTGATATAACAACCGGTTCTTTAAATATCACAAACGGAGGGCGAATATCTGGTTCAACATTTGGAGATGGACGTGGGACAAACATTAAAATTAATTCATCAGAGACTGTCTTCATCTCAAATAATGCTGCTATTCTAAGTAATGCAACAAGCAGCGGAGATGGCGGAGAAATCACGATAAAGACACCTTCTTTGGTAATGGATAATGACGGGATAATACAGGCAAAAACAGAGGGTGAAGGAAATGCGGGAAGTATATC
>CAYFXR010000100.1:0-20476 GCA_964347155.1 uncultured Nitrospiraceae bacterium
GATTCTCCTGTAGAAGGTGTAAACTACCTATCATTTGGAGGGACAAAAACAAAACTGCTTACTGTTTATAAATGGAAAAAGAAAGATGAAAAAATATACCCGAATCCGCTTTTTACAATTCCCGACTCTCTGCTCAAAGTTTTTCCGGCCTCTAATCTTCCGTATGAGTTACGGCCCGGCAAAGGTGATTTATTGGTTTCTGTTAAAAGTTCCATGCTTCCCTGGGCTTCAAGACATTATAATATGCCCGTAAATCATATATCGATTACATGGAACAAAAAGGTAAATAATATAATTATCGAGGCCCTTGACAAAATATAAGAAAATCAAGTTTTCTGCTGGTTCAATCGTTCAGATTACGTCCCCATCTCCCAGCTGCGCAGGTATGTTTCCTGCTCTTTTGTAAGCTTGTCGATCCTAATTCCCATTGAGGAGAGCTTTAAGGATGCGATCTGTTTGTCTATTTCATCTGGAACCTTATATACCTTTTTCTCAAGGGAATTCCCTTTCTTTACAATATAGGCTGCAGAAAGTGCCTGATTGGCGAAACTCATATCCATAACCGCTGACGGATGGCCTTCTGCTGCTGCAAGATTTACGAGTCTGCCCTCACCAAGCACATATATCCTCCTGCCGTTTTTCAGCGTATATTCTTCTACAAAATCCCTTATCACTCTTCTTTTCTTGGACATCTTTTTCAACTCATCAAGTGCCAGCTCTACATTGAAGTGGCCCGAATTGCATACAATTGCACCATCCTTCATTAACCGGAAATGCGTTTTATCTATTACGCTGATATCTCCGGTTACCGTTACAAATATATCGCCGATTTTTGCAGTTTCTTTAATAGGCATTACCTCAAATCCATCCATCGTGGCTTCCAGCCCTCTCAGGGGATCAATTTCTGTAACAATAACCTTTGCCCCCATTCCTTTAGCTCTCATTGAGACACCTTTGCCGCACCAGCCATAGCCTGAGACTACTACTACCGAGCCGGCCATAAGCCTGTTTGTCGCTCTGAGGATTCCGTCGATTGTACTTTGGCCCGTTCCATAGCGGTTGTCAAAAAAATGTTTTGTATAGGCGTCATTTACCGCTATAATCGGATATCGCAGTACACCCTTGTCAGCCATGGCCTTCAATCTGATAATCCCCGTGGTGGTCTCCTCGGTTCCACCGATTATGTCTTTAATAAGTCCCTTTTCTTTTGTATGTATCGTACTGACCAGATCAGCACCATCATCCATTGTTATCTGCGGCTTTAAAGCAAGTGCAGATTTTATATGTTTATAATATGTTTTATTGTCTTCTCCCTTGATTGAAAAAACAGGAACTTTAAGATGTTTAACCAATGATGCGGCAACATCATCCTGTGTGCTTAAAGGATTGGATGCACACAAGGCAACATGTGCGCCTCCGGCTTTCAGTGCCTCCATAAGGACAGCGGTTTCTGTTGTTACGTGAAGGCATGCAGCGATTCTGACACCTTTTAATGGTTTTCTTTTTTCAAACCTTGCCTTTATCTGCTTTAAGACAGGCATGCTCTTCGCTGCCCATTCTATTCTGAGTTTTCCCTTGTTTGCTAATGTTACATCCTTAATGTCATAGTTCACGGTTATTTCTCCTTTTAATTATAATTTCGGCATTCTCTGAATACTCTCATTTTTTTAAATTTTAATATTACTTATTTACTGATGCTTAAGGATTGATCTTTGTGCCCGTGTGCCAGAGTAACAAAATATTTACTTTCTTGCTTCCTTCTTCATCATATCTGCTGCATCGGTCTTTTCCCATGTAAACTCAGGCTCATTCCTGCCGAAATGGCCATAGGCAGCAGTTTTTTTGAAAATCGGCCTTCTCAAGTTCAGTTTCTTGATTATTCCCTTTGGAGTAAGATCGAAACTCTTCTTTATAATATTCTCGATTTCCTTATCGGGAATTTTACCTGTCTTGCTAGTGTCGACAAGTACTGAAACAGGTTCTGCAACACCTATTGCATACGCCATCTGCACTTCCACCTTATCAGCAAGTCTCGCGGCAACAATATTTTTCGCGATATATCTGGCCATGTATGAGGCTGAACGGTCAACCTTGGAGGGATCCTTTCCTGAAAAACATCCACCACCGTGACTTCCAACGCCACCATAACTGTCAACAATTATCTTTCTCCCTGTCAAGCCCGTATCACCCTGTGGTCCGCCAATAACAAATCTTCCCGTGGGATTAATATGATATGTTATATTCTCCTCGTCAAGGAGTTTTTTGGAAACGACAGGTTTAATAACCTCTTCAATAAGGTCTTCTTTCATTTCCCTTAATCTTATGTCAGGGCTGTGTTGTGAAGATATAACGATTGTATCGATTCTATGGGGTTTACCCTCTTTGTATTCGACAGTTACCTGTGTTTTCCCATCGGGTCTGAGATACGGCAGGATATCTTTTTTTCTCACTTCTGTTAATCTCATTGCAAGTTTATGTGCAAGCATGATCGGCATAGGCATGAGTTCCGGGGTTTCATTGCAGGCATACCCGAACATAAGTCCCTGATCTCCCGCACCTCCTGTGTCAACACCCAGGGCAATATCAGTAGATTGCTCATGAATGGAGGTAATTACCGCACACGTTTCATAGTCAAAACCGTATTTTGCCCTTGTATATCCAATATCCCTAATGGTCTCCCTTATAATATGAGGAATATCAACATAGCAGGTCGTTGTTATCTCTCCTGCGACAAATGCAAGACCAGTCGTAAGTAATGTCTCACATGCCACTCGTGCATTTCTGTCTTCTGAAATGATAGTGTCAAGTATTGCATCGGAGATCTGGTCAGCAATCTTATCAGGATGTCCTTCTGTTACTGACTCGGATGTAAACACATAATTTCTTCTCTTCATATTTTTCGCCTCCCAAAAAGTAAATATCTTTTAATTTAATAATTTTTTTTTCATCTTTGTCAAGGAGGAGTTGATTTATATAAGCATCTAAACAGCAATTTGACAAGCCGTGTCCTGTATAAGTTATATTAAAAGGTTCGTACATTCCATAGGCAATCTTATGCTTCATAACATAGTAATTAAGGGTGCACGGGTTCACAATCTCAAGAATATAAATGTTAAAATTCCCCGCGACAGCCTTGTAGTCATTACCGGACCCTCAGGTTCAGGCAAATCCTCCCTTGCATTCGATACAATTTATGCAGAGGGTCAAAGGCGCTATGTGGAAAGTCTGTCCGCATATGCAAGGCAATTTCTTGATCAGCTGCAAAAGCCCGATGTGGATTCTATTGAAGGGCTCTCTCCTGCCATCGCCATAGAACAGAAGACAATAGCAAAAAATCTGCGCTCTACAGTAGGGACAATTACAGAAATATATGATTATCTCAGGGTAGCCTATACAAGGATAGGAAAATTAAGCTGTTATAAATGTAAACGCCCTATCTCAACACAGGGCACACCGCAGATTACTGAACTCATAACGACTTTATCTCCGGGCACACGTATTCAGGTGTTATCACCCATGGTAATGGGCAGAAAAGGGGAATACAAAAAAGAATTATATGAAATGAGAAAAAAGGGGTTTATACGAGCAAGAATAGATGGAGAAATGGCAGACATTACCAAAGAAATAAAACTGAATAAGCATAAAAGACACAATATCGATATCATTATCGATAGATTAATCATTAAACCTGGAATTGATAAACATATATCGAAGGCAGTTACTCTAGCAACCGGTTTTGCCGATGTTGTGATAATCAACATTATCGACGAAAAAAAGGATCTGTTTTTCAGTACAAAACTTGCCTGTTCAAGATGCAATATAAATTATCCCGAGATCAGCCCAAGATTTTTTTCCTTTAACAGTCCCTATGGAGCATGTCCAAAGTGTAAAGGGCTTGGTTTTAAAAATATCAGTGAAGATGACGAGAACATCGATAGTTTGAAAATGTGTCCGGTCTGTAACGGCTTAAGGCTCAGAAGGGAAGCTCTCGCTGTTAGAATCAATAAGCTGAACATAGGTGAGTTGTCCACAAAACCTATTAAAGATGTAATCTCTTTTTTAGAGAATATCGAGCTTACCAGCACCGAACAGGTTATAGCCTCAAAGGTGTTAAGAGAGACAAATGAGAGACTGAATTTTCTCAACAAAGTGGGACTTGGTTATTTAACTTTAAACAGGCCTGCCATTACCCTCTCCAGTGGAGAGGGACAGAGAATAAAACTCGCAACACAGATAGGATCTTCTCTTACAGGAGTTCTCTATATATTTGACGAACCAAGTATTGGATTACATCCAAGAGATTGTGGAAAACTCCTTGATAGTCTTTGCAAATTAAGAGAAATGGGCAATACCATAATTGTAGTAGAACATGACGAAGACACAATAAAGAGGGCTAACCATATAATTGACATGGGACCAGAGGCAGGTATACATGGTGGCTACACAGTATCAGAAGGGAACTTACAACAGATAATTAATGATAAAAATTCATTAACCGGTTCATTTCTAAGTGGACATCTGTCTATTTCTGTGCCAAAAAAAAGAAGAAGGCCTAAAGATTACATCACAATAAAAGGCGCACAACAATTCAATCTTAAAAAAATAAACGTTCAAATACCATTGGGGGTCTTTACATGTGTTACAGGTGTCTCAGGTTCGGGTAAAAGCACTCTGATATTTGAAATTCTTTATAAGGCCCTTGCCAATAAGCTGTACTCATCGAGTGATATTCCGGGCATACATGAATGCATTTTCGGTATCGATAAAATTGACAAGGTGATTAATATAAACCAGTCACCGCTCGGCAGGACCCCCCGCTCCAATCCGGCAACATACACTGGAATTTTTACATTCGTGAGGAATTTATTCTCTCAGATCCCTGATTCAAGGGTAAGGGGGTATAAACCCAGCAGATTCAGCTTCAACATTCAAGGGGGCAGATGCGAGACCTGTAAGGGTGACGGGCTTATCAAGGTTTCAATGCATTTTCTCCCTGATGTATATGTTCCATGTGAAGTATGTAAGGGAACGAGATACAATAAGGAAACCCTCAAAATACGATATAAGAGCAAAAATATTTCAGATATCCTTACGATGACCGTTAAAGAGGCTCTTGAATTCTTTCAATCGGTTCCTCCTTTACAATATAAACTTACTACCCTTGAGAGAGTAGGACTTGGTTACATCCAGCTCGGGCAGTCGGCAATAACCTTATCCGGCGGTGAGGCACAGAGGGTAAAATTATCCAGAGAACTGAGTAAAAAGGCTACAGGAAAAACCCTCTACATCCTGGATGAGCCAACCACCGGCCTGCACTTTATTGATATTCAGAAACTCCTTGACGTTCTCAATGAACTGGTAGATGCAGGCAACAGTGTGGTTGTTATTGAGCATAACCTCGAGGTGATAAAAAGCGCTGACTATATCGTTGATCTAGGTCCTGATAGTGGAGAGGAAGGCGGCTATATAGTAGCTACCGGGACACCGGAACAGGTCGCTCAAAAACCGGAATCATACACAGGAGCATTTCTGAAAAGAAAACTGTTTGATGGAAAGGGGGTTGCGTGAAACAAAAACCAGTTATCAGCGATCAGCGGTCAGCAGTCAGTAAAAAATTGTTTATCCCCTTTTACTGCTTACTGCTTATTTCTTGCTGTATACTGCTCTTATCCAGTTGCGCGAAAAAAGATCAAATGTACAAAGAGAGCCGAATATTAATGGACACTTTTTGTACCATAACTGTTGTCAGCCCTTCAAAGGAAAAAGCAAGAAGGGCTGTGAACACAGGATTCGCTGAGATAAAAAAGCTCGAAACCCTATTAAATTACTTCTCTGATGAGAGCGAGATTTCCATGATTAACAAGGCTGCCGGCATCCATCCTGTGAAGGTGAGTCAAGAGACCCTGGAAATAATACAGAAAATGGTAGATATTGCAAAACTCACAAACGGTGTCTTTGACGCAACCATTGCTCCCGTTATCAAACACTGGAAATTTTCAAAACACCATTCTGCCTCCTCAGTTCCTTCCGGGAACGTAATTGAAAATGCTCTGAAATCTGTTGATTATAAAAAAATAATAATCCATCATGAAACATCGGAAATATACCTGAAAGAAAAAGGCATGGAGCTTGACCTTGGAGGCATTGCAAAGGGATATGCCGCAGATAAGGCAGTAGATGCGATAAAGTCTGAAGGTATAAAAGCCGTACTCGTAGCTATTGCCGGTGACATAAAAGGTTTTGGATTGAATACATCCGGTAACCCATGGAAAGTTGGAATACAGAATCCACGGCCGGAACCCGGCCTGGAAAAACCATGGGAAGATATCTTTGCAACCCTTTATCTTCTGGACAGCGCTATATCAACATCGGGAGATTATCAAAGATTTTTTATCAAAAACGGTAAACGATTTCATCATATTCTTGATCCGGAAACAGGATTTCCTGCGGACTCGGGCTTGATCAGCGTATCCGTCATTGCCCCTGAAGGTTACCTGTCAGACAGTCTTTCAACAGCTGTCTTCATTATCGGTGCCGAAAAGGGAATCAAGCTGCTTGAATCGATGGGCCTTGACGGTGTGTTAGTAGACACTGATAAGAAAATACTCCTTACTAAAAATTTAAAAGGGAAGATAGACATATTAAATAACGAATACCATGCAGCAGAGTGAGTTAATTCCTATAAGTCATTCCCCTTCACCTGTTTTGGTCCTTAATTGTCAATTTTTTATTTTATTTTTCGAATCTTCCATTTATACTTAGTGAACGATGAATACTAGTAAAAATAATTTCTCCCCTTCCCCATTGCGTAAACGTGATCATGGGGGATCATCAGATGAAAAAAACCGTTCGGCAGCTATTCATATTGCACTTCTTTCCGCATATGCAGTGGGTTTGCACAGTATAGAAGCACTCATCCCTACCCCTGTTCCATGGCTCCGTCTGGGATTAGCAAACATCATCACACTTACCACTCTGTATTTATATGGATTAAAGGCAGGTATGACTGTAACTTTAACAAGGATCTTTATAAGAAGCCTTTTAGCCGGAACGTTTCTCGGACCTGCCTTTGTAATGAGCCTCGGCGGAGGTGTTGCAAGTACAATAGTCATGTGGGCGCTAAAGGAGATATCCGGAAGGCTTTTCAGTCCGGTAAGTTTGAGTGTTTTTGGGGCACTCACACATAATATTACCCAGCTTTTTATTGCATACTTCCTTTTCGTAAGACAACTTGATGCTATCTTGCTTATCAGTCCCATTATTATTATTGCAGGGTTTATAACCGGCACCTTCAACGGAATTGTCACAGGACTGATAATAAAGAAAATCCATCAGTCACAATATGCCAAGGAAGAAGTAAGGAGCAGGCAGTAAGCAGTATGCAGTAAAGATAAAAAGGTTGCTGAAAATTCCTTTCCTTATGTATACTTCAAGTTTAAGAAGTAACATTTAACCCATATAAATTCATTATTTGGATTAAGTCCGGCACATGTCATTAGACAGGAGGAGTAAATGCCCCTTTTTGGTGAACTCTTTGTCAGTGAGCTAATAAAAAAACCTGTTCTTGACCCGAAAGGGGATGAGCTTGGTAGAGTTAAAGATTTCATTGTAATCAAGGGAGAGCCTTTGCCTATAGTATCCGCTATCATATTAGAGGAAAAAAAGAAACAGTACTGTCTTGAGTGGGAAAACGTCGGCATTTTCAACAAGCGAATCATCTCTTCAAAAATCTATACTCCAAAATTAAAGCCCTATGAGTCTACTGAAAACAACCTGCTTATCGTACGTGATATCTTTGATAAACAGATTGTTGATGCGAACGGTGCCAAGATTGTAAGAGTAAACGATGTCAAGCTGGAAGGCCAGGACAACGATGCCTGTTTATCCGGCGTTGATGTAGGTGTGAGAGGTATATTGAGACGTCTTGGGATAGAGCGAAAAAGCGAAAATATTTACAGGATGTTTGGAAAGTCTTTTTCTCACAATATAATACGCTGGAGTTATATCCAGCCTCTGGAGCCAAGACTTTCAACAATATCATTGGCCGTTCCCCGCCAGATGATTTCTGCACTTCATCCTGCTGACATTGCCGATATTATCAGCAATGCACCGCTTGATCAGGGCGCGGCACTATTTAAAAAACTGGATCCCAATGTTGCTGCTGAATCCCTGCATGAGCTTGAGCCCAATACACAGAAGGCGATCATAGACAGTCTTGAGAAGGATCATGCGTCAGATATAGTCGAGAGGATGCCTCCAGATGAAGCAGCAGACCTGCTTGCAGATCTTGAGTCAGATAAGGCAAAGGAGATCCTTGAATCCATAGAAAAAGAAGAGGCAGAAGACATACAGGAACTGCTTGCGCATGAAGAAGACACAGCCGGTGGTCTTATGACCAATCAGTTCATAGCCTACCCCCCGGATTTGACTGTTCAGGAAGCAATTGAAAAGTTCAAAATGGACGCACATGACGTTGAAACTGTTTATTACATATATATTATTGATGATGAAAAGCTTATCGGTGTTACGACATTAAAGGATATGCTCCTTCCATCTCCCCAGGTCCCTTTATCTGAAATAATGGAAACAAAACTGAAGTCCGTTTCTCCCGACACAAACCAGCAAGTTGTTGCAGAAATTATATCCAAATATAATCTCCTCGCCATTCCCGTAGTCAATGATGATGAACAACTCCTTGGCATTGTTACCATTGATGATGTTATGAATATTCTCATCCCTCCTTCATCAAGGAAAAAGAAGAGGGGTGTATGACACGCCGCAGATTTGTACTGACATGGAAAAAACTTCTTTTATGTATCACGATTGCAGGTCCGGGAATTATAACGGCCTCTATTGATAACGATGCTTCTGGTATTACTACATATTCTGTTGCAGGCGCCCGTTACGGCACTATGCTCCTGTGGACATTAATCCCGACCACGTTAGCCCTTATCGTCATACAGGAAATGGTAGCAAGAATGGGTGTTGTGACGGGCAAAGGGCTATCAGACCTTATCAGGGAAAATTATGGTATAAGAGCAACCTTTTTTATGTTGATAATTCTGCTTACTGCAAATTTCGGTACTACGGTAGCTGAGTTTGCCGGATGGGCAGCAAGTATGGAAATATTCGGTTTCAGTAAATATTTTATGGTCCCATTAGGAGCTTTTCTCATATGGATACTCGTGACCAGGGGAAGTTACCGGATTGTCGAAAGCGTATTACTTGGAGCCTGTTTGCTATATTTTGGTTATGTTATTTCAGGCTTTATGGCAAAACCCGAGTGGATTGAAGTAATGGAGAGTACATTTATTCCAAAGATAAAAATGGAATCAGAATTTATTATGTTGAGTATAGCGATAATCGGAACAACAATAACTCCATGGATGCAGTTTTATCTTCAATCGTCTATTGCGGAAAAGGGCATAAAAAAAAGGGACTATAGGTACTCGAAGCTCGATGTGATTTTCGGATGCTTTATTACCAATATTATTGCCTTTTTTATCATTGTTACCTGTGCCACAACTTTGTTTCCACATGGAATCAAAATAAACAAGGCCTATGAGGCAGCTTTTGCCCTAAAGCCATTTGCAGGACAATATGCGTCCACTTTTTTTGCCATAAGTCTGGCCAACGCCTCGATACTCGGTGCTATTATCGTCCCGCTTGCTACAGCTTATTATATTTGCGAGGCAATGGGATGGGAAACAGGTATCAACAAGACTTTTAAACAGGCACCCCAGTTCATGTGGATTTATACTGCATTAATTGTCGTCTCATCCCTGCTCGTTTTAATACCAGATGCTCCACTAGTCCTTTTGATGGTTCTTTCATCAGTGCTTAACGGGATATTGCTTCCTTTTGTTCTTGTTTTTGCACTATCACTTATTAATAACAAAAAGATTATGGGAGACTTTATCAATTCAAAAAGACATAATTATATTTCATGGGCAACAGTGGTCACATTAATAGTCTTAACCGTAGCCCTTCTGGTTATGACGATAGTACCGGATTTAATATAAATAACCATTTGCACATACACGACCGTTGTAAGTTATAAGTTAAAAGTTATATGTTATATGTTACATGAATAAAAAAATAAGCTGTCCATTTGTAAATTTTTCCGAATAACTAATAACTTATGACATATAACGATTTTTTTACAAGGAGAAGATAAATGGTTAAAACAATCGAACTCGTTGATGGGAAAGTGCGAATGCTTGATCAAACCCGGCTCCCACGAGAAGTTGTTTATATTGACTGTATAGATTATCATACAGTAGCCGAAGGAATTAAAAAGCTGTGGATTCGCGGGGCCCCGGCAATCGGTATAGCAGCTGCCATGGGAATAGCCATAGGCGCACAGGAAATAAAGGCAAATACCTTTGATGAATTTATGCAAGGGTTAGATCCGATTTTTCATACTCTGTTATCAACAAGGCCGACAGCGGTGAATATACAATGGGCAGTGGATAGAACAAAAAAACTTTTAATGGAACAAAAAGATACATCAGTTGAGAACTTGAAGGAATTCCTGATTGAAGACGCGAACAAGGTTCTCGCAGAAGACATAGAAACGAACAAGGCAATAGGCAGATGGGGAGCACAATTCATAAAAGATGGAGATACGATTATCACACATTGTAATGCAGGCTCTCTTGCCACAGGGGGATACGGAACAGCTACTGGACCAATAAGAGTAGCGGTCGAACAAGGAAAGAAAATACAGATCATTGCTGATGAAACACGCCCTGTACTTCAGGGTTGTCGATTGACTGCATGGGAACTCATGGAAGATAATATTCCTGTAACCTTGATCACTGACAATACAGCAGGGGCCCTTTTACGCCAAGGGGAAATAAATCTTGCCATCGTGGGTACAGATAGAACAGTTGCAAACGGAGATGTCGCAAACAAGATAGGAACATACTCACTGGCTGTTTTGTGCAGGGAAAATAGCGTTCCTTTTTATGTTGCTGCACCTCTGAGCAGCATTGACTTCTCGATACCATCAGGTGATCTTATCCCTATTGAAGAGAGGAATGCTGAAGAGGTAACGCACATTTTTGGCTTTCAAATAGCGCCTGAAGGAGTTAAAGTTAAAAATCTTGCTTTTGACGTAACACCTGCAAAATATGTGACCGGTATCATTACTGAAAAAGGAGTATTCAGGCCTGAAGATTTACATAAACTAAATGAGAAAGATACAGATTTAAATGCTATCATGTTGAAAGCAGAGGGAAAATGAATATTGATACGCTCTGGGAATATTACAAAGAAGACCTTCACTTTGCTGAAGAAAGAATACATGAAACACTAAAGACAGTTGCCCCTGCAATATCCGCTGTAGGAAATCATATCTTTTCAAGTGGAGGAAAGCGTATTCGTCCCTTTCTCGCAATATTGTGTTCAAAAATTTTTGATTATACTGGTGACAAACTCAGTACACTCGCCAGTAGTGTGGAATTTATCCACGCTGCTTCTTTAATTCATGATGATGTAGTTGACGGTGCCGACCTGAGAAGAGGGCAGCCTCCAGCCCACTCTCTATGGGGCAATCAGGTTGTAATCCTTGTGGGAGATTTTCTTTATGCAAATGCACTAAGGCTTGCAAACCTGCTCAAAAACCAGAAAATTATGGATGCCCTCTGCACTGCTACAGCAAAAATGAGCGAAGGGGAACTGATACAGTTGAGCAACAAAGGCAATCCGGACATATCCGAAGAAGATTACATGAAAATAATACAAGGCAAAACGGCAATTCTTATGTCAGCAGCCTGTAAGGGTGGAGCTGCCCTCGGGAATGCATCCCAGGAGCAGGAAAATGCCCTTACATCTTTTGGTTTGAAATTCGGTTTTGCATTTCAGATTGTAGACGATATTCTTGATTATACATCTGAGGAAAAGAACTTTGGAAAAAGTCT
Organism: uncultured Nitrospiraceae bacterium; assembly: GCA_964347155.1. Taxonomy (GTDB): domain Bacteria; phylum Nitrospirota; class Thermodesulfovibrionia; order UBA6902; family UBA6902; genus CAYFXR01. The sequence goes on from CAYFXR010000100.1 coordinate 11,925, forward strand.
TGGCAAAGACCTGGAAGAAGGCAAACTTACACTGCCTTTGATATATTTATTAAGTGACGCTAATAAACGTGAAGGAGAAAGAATAAAAGAAATAATTTGTGCTGAAAACAAAAAAGCAGCAGATTTGGCTTTTATCCAGGATTCAATGAACAAACACAAATCTATTAGGCAGTGTTATGAAAAAGCACATACTCTTATTAATGAAGCCAAGGCAGAACTCAATATTTTTGAAGAATCTATGGAAAAAAATGCACTTCTCATCATTTCAGACTATGTAGTAACGAGGAAAAAGTAAAACAGAAATGCATCCTCTTGTAAAGCTTGCAAAAGAAACCATTGAACAATATATCCTTAACGGCAGGGTTATAAAGCCGCCTGCTGACCTCACACCGGAAATGACCGAAAAAGCAGGGGTCTTTGTATCTCTAAAAAAGAAAGGTGAATTAAGAGGCTGTATAGGGACTTTCCAGCCTACGTCAGGAAATGTAGCATGCGAAATTATTCAAAATGCCATAAGCGCTGCTACACAAGATCCAAGATTTCTTCCAGTAAATTCTACAGAACTTGATGATCTCGAATATTCTGTCGACATACTGTCAGAGCCTGAAAAAGTCAACAGCAAAAAAGAGCTCGATCAAAAAAAATATGGCGTAATCGTTAAAAGCGGCAGCCGTAAAGGCCTCCTGCTTCCGGATCTTGAAGGAGTTAACAATGTAGACGAACAAATAAGCATAGCATCCATGAAAGCCGGGATCTATGTAGGAGAAAATATCGACCTCTACCGTTTTGAAGTGAAAAGGTACAAATAATCATGTCTGATAAAACCCCCCTGGAACGTGATATAGAACATCATGAAAGGTACAAAACACCGGTAAGCGTTAAATTTTTCATTATACTGCTCTGTGCCAGTCTATGTTTTGTTGGGATATATGCGTTTTATCTCAAACAGGAAGTTTCAAGAAAAGATCGGGAATTACTTTTTTTGAAAGATAATTTCCAGAAAGAAAAGGTTGAGCTTTTAGGTAAAATAAAGCAGCTTGAAGCAGAAACACCATCTATGAAATCTGGAAAATAATATCAAATCAATAATAAACCTTATCGTTTCCATTCTCCACTCTTCCCGCCGCGCTTTTCCATAAGCATAATATCAGATATAACCATCGCCCTGTCTACGGCCTTGCACATATCGTAGATGGTAAGGGCCGCAACAGAAACGGCTGTGAGCGCTTCCATCTCTACCCCTGTAACACCAGTACATCTTACCTTCGCCTCTATGTCAATTTTGTTATTTTTCTCATCAGCCCTGAAATCAACAACAACAGAAGTAAGATTAAGTTGATGACACAACGGAACAAGGTCATGCGTCTTCTTTGCCGCCATAATTCCGGCAAGCCTTGCTGTTTCCAATACATTGCCCTTTGCTATTTTTTTGTCTGTGATAAGACTGAGTGTCTCTTTCTTCATCCAGACAGAGCCTCTCGCCACTGCTTCTCTCTGAGTTGCATGTTTCTGAGTTACATCAACCATTGTTGCCTTTCCTTTCTTATCAATGTGAGTAAGTTTCTTCACAACAACTCCTCTATTATTTCAGCAGCATCCTCAACAAATGCAGGACATCGTTCCAAGATAATCTTATTTTTATCAGGATTATTATTTGAACGTATATTAAATCCTATAAGTTTACGGCATATGGTTGATTTGTTGCGAGCTTCAAATCTCTTTATAAATTCACCAGAAAGTGCAAAGGTTTTTTCCTTTAACACGTTGTCATTCACATCTTTAGCCCCGTATTTTAAACCGATAATCATCAAAGCCCCTGTAACCACACCGCACGTTTCACCCATTTTCCCCATGCCGCCGCCAAAGGCACTTCCGACCTTCAGCGATGTCTCATAATTCATCCCCAGCTCAGTACCATAAGCTGCCAGCAATGCCTGTGTTCAGTTAAATCCTTTTCTGAAAAGTGATATCGCAGCCTCAACTTTAGTCATTTTTTATAATAACCTGTGATGTCAAAATTTTCTATAACCTAAATTGAGCGATTTATTTTCATAAAGATGTGCAAGGCAGGTGAAAAAATACATAGCGATACCTTAGACGCAATTTTAATTATTATACAAATATATATTCTCCCCCCTTTAGTAAAGGGGGGGAGGGGGGCTTTACGTGACGAATTGCAAACTTCTTATGTTAGTATAATCTACGATGAGAAGGGTTGTAATTACAGGCATTGGTGCTGTTACGCCTCTTGGCAATGATATCGAGTCTACATGGGACAATCTCATCTTAAAACGTTCCGGTATACGTCATATAACAAAATTCGATCCCTCTGGATTACCAAGCAGGCTTGCGGGAGAAATAAAAAATTTCTCTCCGGAAAATTATATATCCAGGAAGGATATTCTCAGACTTGATCCATTCATTCACTATGCTGCTGCATCCGCAACAATGGCATGTGAGGATGCAGGTTTAATAAGCCCCCCCTTACCCCCCTTTATTAAAGGGGGGCGTGGGGGGATTAATCCCCCTGAACTCCAAACTCCTAACTCCAAACTATTAAAATCGGCTGCAGTCATTATCGGCTCAAGCAGAGGTGGAATAACAAGTTTGGAAAAGGCACTTGAGAAACATCTTTTAAAAAGCAAACCCTTTTCCGCATATTTGATGTCATCAAGCACGATAAACATGGCATCTTCTTATGTATGCATGAAGCTTGGCATACATGGACCTGCCCTCGGGATATCAAATGCCTGTGCGTCAGGAACTAATGCAATCGGTGAAGCCTTTCAAATGATCAGAAACGGCAATATTGATATTGCCTTTGCAGGTGGAACAGAAGCGCCTTTATGTAAACTGGCTGTCGGAGGATACGGGGCATCAGGTTCTCTTTCAAAAAGGAATAATGAACCTGAGAAAGCAAGCAGACCATTTGATAGGGACAGAGACGGATTTGTGATAGCTGAAGGAGCCGGTGTGCTTGTACTTGAAGAATGTAACCATGCATTAAAAAGGGGTGCAAGAATTTATGCCGAACTGGCAGGATACGGAACCTCTTCTGATGCATTTCATCAGACAAAGTCAGACAGCGAAGGTGAAGCCGTTGCAATAAAAAAGGCATTACATAACGCGGATGTTACAATTGATAAAATTAACTATATCAATGCTCATGCCACATCAACTCCTCTTGGTGATAAAGCAGAAACAAACGCAATCAAGAAAGTATTTGGTAAATGTGCATATGATGTTTATGTAAGTTCGTGTAAATCCATGTTAGGCCATATGCTCGGCGCCGCTGGTGCTGTAGAGGCAGCAATAACAGCTATTTCAATAAACAAAGGAATGATAACACCTACCATTAATCTCGAATCCCCTGATCCAGATTGTGACCTTAATTATACGATGTCGACAACGGAAAAAGCTTTAAATGTCGCTATATCAAACTCCTTCGGCTTCGGTGGAGTTAATGCGGTGTTGGTATTGAAAAAATTTGAAGGAGGACATGAGAGAACAAAGGCATGAAAAATCTTTATAACCTCTTGACTTTATTAATGAATTCTGTCATTATATATACAAAGTTTTAGAAGTTTTTGTAACCTTAATAAAGGCCACAAAGGCTTTTAACTTTGTGGCCTTTTCTATTTAATTCTCATACGTTCCTTCTGAAACTTTTTTTAAAATAACCTCAAATCATAAAGGGAATATATGGTAAATAAACAAAATTATTTAAAAAAAATGGAGTTAAAAAATCAACAGAAGCTTAAAGCTGGTTTGATTTCTGATCGCTTTCCAAAAGTTTCAACGATCGTTATTCACATGACATATTATCATAAAGCAGAAAATCCGGTTCTCATGGAACGCACAGTTAACTTCTTTTCTTCCAGTTATGCCTATTTTAATATGGAATGCATGGAGAAGGATTGCGATAACGGTGGTTTTGACTTAACTCCTATCATTAGAAGACAGATTAAGAACCATAAAAATCTGTCAAAGGGCAAGATGGTTTGCTGTGGTAAAAGTGCTGCCCTTACCTCTGACCACGCAAGAATATCGTATGAAATCAGTATAAAGTACAGTAAGCGCTCTCAATAGATACTCTTTTTGTCTCTGAATTTTAATTTTACTCATACCTTTTAAGTTTCGAGGTTTTCATCTTTTTCTTATCTCCGACCTCTTCTATTGCCCGGTTTTCTGCCCCTTCCAAAACCACCCCTGCCTCTACCATAATTGCCTCTGTCTCTGCCAAAATCTCTCCTTTCCCTTGGTTGCTGCATGCGTGCCTCATTTACAACGATTTCCCTTTCCATAAATGTTGTGCCATTTAGTTCAGAGATTGCTTTCTTTGCTTCTTCTTCAGATGACATCTCAATAAAGCCAAAACCCTTTGACTGACCAGTACGCATATCCGTTATTATCTTGGCCGATTTAACCTCTCCAATCGTCGAAAAGAAATTTATAAGGTCTTCTTCTATTGCCTTAAACGGGATTCTGCCTACATAAAGTTTTTTTCCCATAATTTAACCTCTCCTATTAAATTAAAAACCTCACAGCCTTTAAAGCTGTAAGGCTATCCCAACTTTAAAAGTTATTATATACTATAGCATAATTTACAATATTTAATATTTGTCACTTCTCTCTTATTCAGTCTTTGAATCTTTTGCCTTTCCAAAATGCATATATGGCCGGTATTACAAGTAACACGAGAATTGTCGATGAGACCATGCCGCCAATCATTGGAGCTGCGATCCTGCGCATTGTATCAGCACCGGCTCCGTGTCCCCAGAAGAGAGGAAGGAGGCCCATTATGATAGCGGTTACCGTCATCATTATAGGTCTGACCCTTTGAGAGGTGCCCTCAATAAATGCCTCATAGAGATCTTTCCTGGTCTGAAGCCTGCCCTCAATGAATCTTTTCTCACAAGCCTGATCAATATAAATTAATACCAGGACGCCAATCTCCGCAGCAACTCCGGCAAGTGCGATAAAGCCTACTCCAACAGCAATGCTCATATTGTATCCGAGGAGATATATAAACCAAACACCCCCTACTATTGCGAAAGGAAGTGTAAGCATGACCAGGACAGATTCGGTCACATTTCTAAAATTGAGATAAAGGAGAACAAATATAATCAGGAGCGTTATCGGCACAACCACGGCCAACCTTTTATTTGCCCTTTCCATATATTCATATTGACCTGACCATATAATATTGTAGCCCGGAGGCAGCTTTACTTCACGTTCTATCACGTTCCGGGCTTTTTTTACATACGTAGCAACATCTACATTTGCCAAATCAACATAAATCCAGGCACTCATTCTCGAATTTTCACTCTTTATTACAGGAGGACCCTGTCTTATCTTTATTTTTGCTACCTGAGCTATTGGTATCTGTGCACCAGTCGGCGCCGGGATAAGCACACGCTCTAATTTTGATATAGAATCCCGTAATTCACGCCCGTATCTGATATTTACGGGATACCGCTCCAAACCTTCAACGGTTTCGCTGATATTCATACCGCCGACAGCTGACTGAATGATATCCTGGACATCTCCTGAAGTAAGACCATATCTGGCTGCAGCCCTTCTATCTATTTCATAATCAAGATAGTATCCACCGGTAACACGTTCAGAGTAAGCAGAAAGTGTCCCGGGAATTTGCCTTATCACGGCTTCGATATTTTTCCCAAGAGCAGAAAGCGTTTCAAGGTTATCCCCCATGATCTTTATCCCCACAGGAGTTTTGATGCCAGTAGCGAGCATATCGATTCTCGTCTTTATCGGCATTGTCCATGCATTGGTAAGGCCCGGAAACTGGATCGCTTTGTTCAGCTCATCTACTAACTCCTTGGGATTGATACTTTTCTCTTCCGGCCAGATTTTTGAAAGGGGACCACGGATAACTTCATGCCAGCTGGAAAAAAATCTCCTCTTAGGAATCTTTCGCCACTCATCTTCTGATTTCAATGTAATTGTTGTTTCAATCATTGCCAGCGGTGCGGGGTCAGTGGCGGTGTCTGCACGTCCGATCTTACCGAATACTTGATGTACTTCAGGAAATGACCCGATTATTTTGTCTGTTTGCTGTAACAGTTCTCGTGCCTTTGTAATAGAAATCCCTGGCAGTGTAGTAGGCATGTAGAGCAAATCTCCTTCATAAAGGGGCGGCATAAATTCACCTCCTATATTTTCGAGGGGGAAGAGAACGTCCATCTTCTCTATTACAGACCTGAATGACCCTGCGGGAATTTTATCTATTACGAGAGATCGAAATGGAAGGAGGGTCATTGTAATCAATATAGCAGTGACGATTGTAATCGCCTTATGTCTCAGTATCCAGGTAATAATCGGACGATATATCCTGATAAGAAACCTGTTTATGGGGTTCCTTTCTTCAGGTTTTACCGCTTGAGGCCATAGGATCAGTAAAACGAATACAGACATGATAATTGCCGCTGGCAAACCAAACAATCGTAAAATTGAGAACTCAGGAGAAAACGCTGAAACGAGCCAGATCAAGGAAAAGGTAAGGAGTGAAAAAACAATAGAAAACATCCTTTGTCTTTTCCCGCTCCATCTGTCAGGAAGAACAGCAGGTCTGATAAAATATCCCATCATTACCGGAACCAGGGTTACCGCAAGGACTGCTGCTGCGGCCATCGAGTAAGTCTTGGTAAATGCAAGTGGGCTAAAGAGCCTCCCTTCCTGCGCCTGAAGTGTAAATATCGGCATAAATGAAAATGTAATGATAAGAAGCGAGAAAAAAAGTGCTGGTCCAACTTGCTTTGCTGCAATGGTAATAATGGTCCAGTGATCCCGGGGAGCCGTTTCTTTTTCCATATGCTTGTGAGCATTTTCAATCATGACGATGGCAGCGTCAATCATTGCACCGATTGCGATCGCAATCCCGCCGAGGGACATAATGTTTGCATTGAGTCCCTGAAATCTCATTATGATAAAAGCGATCATGATGCCCAGTGGGAGAGTGAAGATTGCGACAAAAGCTGATCTGAAATGAAGGAGAAATAGTATACAGACAAGCGCAACGACTATCGATTCCTCAATGAGTTTTTCCTTTAACGTACTTACAGCACGTTTAATGAGGCCTGAGCGGTCATACACAGTGACAATTTCAATACCTTCCGGGAGACCCGGCTTTAAACTTTCGATTTTTTTCTTCACCCTGTTAATTGTCGTAAGCGCATTTTCCCCAAACCTCATAATTACAATACCACCGGCGACTTCACCCTCTCCGTCCAGCTCGGTTAAGCCGCGTCGAAGTTCCGGACCTATATGTACATAAGCTATATCCCTCACAAGTATCGGGGTGCCCGTTTCATCCACTCCCAGAGGAATATTTTCTATATCATTGATGGACCTTATATAACCCAACCCCCTTACCATATATTCTGTCTCTGACATTTCGACAAGGCGTCCACCCACGTCCTGGTTAGAACGCTGAATGGCCTTTTTTACTTTTGATAAGGGGATGTTGTAAGCGAGTAGTTTGTTCGGATCCACTTCCACGCGGTATTGTTTGATAAATCCTCCCACAGAAGCGACTTCCGATACACCCTCTACAGAGGTGAGCTCGTAACGGAGATACCAGTCTTGTACTGAACGGAGCTGGGCGAGATCATTACGGCCGCTTTTGTCAACAAGGGCATATTCATAAATCCAGCCCACACCAGTTGCATCAGGTCCCAGTGACGGAGTTACTCCCCTCGGAAGACGTCCTGAGACGTAATTTAAATACTCCAGCACGCGGCTCCTTGCCCAGTAAAGATCCGTACCGTCTTCAAATATAATATAAACAAAAGATAAACCGAAAAATGAATACCCCCTGACTATTTTCGCGCCCGGGACAGCAAGCATTGCGGTTGTCAAAGGGTATGTAACCTGATCCTCTACCACCTGGGGCGCTTGACCCGGATATTCAGTAAAAACGATCACCTGGACATCAGAGAGATCCGGGATTGCATCAAGCGGTGTTTTAGCCAACGAGTAAATGCCCCAAAAGAAAATGAACACCGTTGCGAGAATAATGAGAAAACGGTTTTTTACCGAATACTCAATGATCCTTTCAAGCATCAGTGCTTATCCCCGTGGTTCATCTCCATATCCATCTTGTGCATCTTTTGCATGTCATGAGGTTCAGATGGAGATTCTTCAGCTTCCTTAGCCTCGAGCATCTTTTTAATAGCCTCCCTCAGGTTGCTTTCAGAATCAATAAGAAATTGCCCGGAGGTGACTATCGTCTCACCTTCTTCAATACCAGAGATAACCTGTACAAGACCTTCACTCTCTGCACCGACGACAACTTCCCTGGGTAAAAACTTTCCATTGCCCAAAGATGTGATAACAATATTACGTAAGCCTGTCCGTATAACGGACTCAGAAGGTACCAGGATTGCATCATCACTCACTTTTGTCTTAATTACAACATCTGCATACATGTTCGGTTTAAGTTTCAACGCCGGATTTTCAAATTCCATTCTTACCTGTACGGTACGCGTTTTACTGGAGAGATATGGATATATGAAAGTGATACGTCCCTT
>CAYFXR010000101.1:0-20266 GCA_964347155.1 uncultured Nitrospiraceae bacterium
CAAGGGAAGGGAAAAGAAAGAAAGGGCTGATGAAATAAGAACCTGTTTTCAAAGGGACAGGGACAGGATTATTCATTCTAAGTCATTCAGAAGGTTAAAACATAAAACACAAGTATTTCTTGCACCGAAAGGTGATCATTATAGAACACGATTGACACATACACTTGAGGTTTCACAAATTGCAAGAACCATTGCAAGGGCCCTGAGACTCAATGAAGACCTGACAGAGGCAATTGCCCTGGGGCATGATTTAGGACACACTCCTTTCGGTCATGCAGGAGAAGATGTATTGCGGGAGATTTATCCAGGAGGATTTGAGCATTACAAACAGAGTCTGAGAGTTGTTGATGTTCTTGAAAGGAATGGTAAAGGGCTTAATTTGACATATGAGGTAAGGGAAGGGATATTAAAACACTCAAAGGGAAAGGGTGAGATTTTTTCTTACCGGGATAGGAGCAAAACCCTTGAAGGACAGATAGTAAGGATATCGGATATTATTGCATACGTAAATCATGACATCGATGATGCCATTCGTGCAGGGGTTCTTAAACGCTCCAGTATCCCGCCGAAAATTTTCAGGATCGGTGAAACACAGGCAAAGAGAATTGATATAATGGTTAAAGATGTTATATTTTACTCATCTTCAACAGGTTTGGAAGAGATCAAGATGAGTGATAAGGTGAAAGATATTACTTATACTTTGAGAGATTTTCTTTATAAAGAAGTTTATGAGGGTGACGTTTCAAAAAGAGAATTTAAAAAGGCCAGGAAAATCCTTCTTGATTTATATGATTATTATATGGAGCATACAGAAGAGGTGTTTAGGGAATTTCCAAAAGAGATAATTGGAAAAAAAGATAGGATGGTTTGTGATTTTATAGCCGGAATGACCGATAGGTTTGCATTGATGATGTATGAGCAGCATTTTTTACCGCAGCCCTGGATGGTTTTTTAGACCAGTGTGAGATTTTTTCCCTTGGACCCTCTATGAGTCGTAGACTTGAATCCTTTCAAACTAATTTATCTTGACAATGACGATATGTCCTCTTATAATTTAAAAAAAATGATAGGAGGGTTGTTATGACAAAGGCTGATTTAGCTGATAGGATTTATGAGAAGATTGGTCTTCCCAAAAAAGAGGCATCTGCAATTGTGGAGACACTTTTTGATTCTATGAAAAATATCCTGTCAGAAGGAGAATCAATAAAAATAACCGGATTTGGAACGTTCCTTGTCAGAAAAAAAGGTGAACGAAAAGGTAGAAATCCGAAGACAGGCACTGAGCTTCAGATAGAACAAAGAATGGTTGTTACTTTTAAGCCAAGCTTACAGTTTAAAGCTCTTGTTGAAAAAGGGTGATTTTTATGGGGTTTTCACCTCGAAAAAGGGCAAGCTCAGATAAACTCTTTTATAAGATCGGGGAAATAAGCAATATAGCGAAGATTGAACCACATGTCTTGAGATACTGGGAGTCAGAGTTTCCTTTTCTTAAACCTCGAAAAAACAAAACAGGCCAGCGAGTTTATACAAGAAAAGACCTGGAACTTGTTCTTCAAATAAAAAGTCTTCTGTATAAAGAAAAATATACTATAGCAGGTGTAAGAAAAAAATTTGGTGGTAATACGGTAAGGAAAAATTCTGTTTCCATACAGACTATCCAGGCGATTAGGAAAAGGCTACAAGAGATACTACATACTCTAAATAAAAATATAATCAGTAAAAATTCTCAAGTATCCACAGAAAGTAAAAAAGAATCGCAATTACATCTGTAATTGTCTGTTTTATGGCCCTCGATACTATTGAGCACCTAAAAATTTAATTTGTAGAAAGACTACACCCCTAAAATGCAATTATAGGAGGGATAGATGCCTGAAAAAGCTTTACCCCGTATAATGATTTGTACGGGGTTTAAAGCTACTCCTTTGAGCATGCCATTTTGCAATCATACGGGTATCAATTTATGCAAAAAGCTTTTACCCAAATAATGCAGACATTGCTCAAGAAATTATTTAACTCGATAAAATTATTATTAAATTATGCATGTAACTTGAAACAAAAATATTCACCATTGATTAGTTGCAATTGCGTCTAAGGTATCGAAAAATAATTTCTTTCACAACGCCTGCATTATTTGAAATGCATTTTTGGGTTTATTGATTGCAAAATGGCATCTGGAAATCATGTTGCATTTTTAAAGATTTTGAGGGTATTATGCCTTTTATTTACATGGCTAACTGTATTATTTGGTTAAACATATTGACGTATCTATGTTTTGGATTTGATCTGATAAATCGGGGCGTAGCGCAGCCTGGTTAGCGCACTCGCTTGGGGTGCGAGAGGTCGGCCGTTCAAATCGGCTCGCCCCGATTATTAAAACGTATTCCTTTTAAGAGGTGATTTGACAGTGAAAAAAACAATAGTCTTCATTCTTTCCATAATAATAGTCCTTGGCATTTTTCTATTAACAATAAACTGCAAACAGACTAAAACTCCAGAACGTTCTGAAGAAAGAACTTCAGAACCTGCTCCTGAAAAGCCCGCATTTAATCCAGATGAACCGGCACCTGTACCAGAGGGTACCCCAGAGTATTAATTCCTCGGCTCCTGGATCCCATGAATACTTTAACCCCAAAAATGCATTTCACATAAAGCAGGTATTTTAAACCGTTCCATCCGTTCCAACCGTTTGAACTACTGAAACATAAATGTCTTCACGGATCACGGTTCCCGGAGACGTATAACGATACTAAATGTTTTTTAGCATTATTCGGGTTAATTGTCTCAAATGTGGAATCTGGAATTTAGAATTTGATATTTACCCCTTACCCACTTGTTTTTTTATATAAAAAGTGGTATTATTTTTTTAGTTTTCCCATACCTGAGTGTTTTTAGATTAAAGAGTGGGCTTTCCCACTCTTTTGTTTTTATACGTAAAAAAATGAGTTTAGAAGACATTAAGGACAAAATAAGAGAAATTATAAAGCCAGTGGTAAATGCCCTTGGTGTTGAACTTGATGACATAGAATTAAACAAAATGCGGGGCAAAGCACTCTTGAGAATCTTTATTGAAAAAGAAGGCGGGGTTACCATTAGTGACTGTGAGTTAGTCAGTCGTGAAGTAGAAGCTATACTTGATGTCGAAGATCCTATTCCATATTCTTATGTTTTGGAGGTTTCATCGCCTGGGCTTGACAGGCCACTGAAAAAGCTGGAGGACTTTAAGCGTTTTGAAGGCAAGACAATAAGGATTGTTACACAAAATCCAATAAATAAGCAAACGTTTTTTATTGGGAAGCTTGAAGAGGCAGGAGATGTTGAAGTAGTAATTCTTTTGCCGAAAAATAAGAAAGTCATTATTCCTTATGAAGACATTACAAGGGCAAGACTGGAGGTGGAGGTATAAATGAACCGTGAACTTATTCATATTATTGAACAAATGAGTAAAGAAAGAGGCATACCGAAGGAGTCAATCCTTGGAACTCTGGAATCTGCCCTTTTATCTGCGGTCAGGAAAAAGTATGGTATCAAGCCTGAAATAAATATAAAGATTGATACAGATACAGGTGAAATTTCAATGAATGCCTTGAAAAAAATAGTGCAAAAGGTGACTGATGCTTCCGAGGAGATATCACTGATTGATGCAAGAAAAATAGACTCGTCAAAGGGTGTTGATGACATGATTGAGTCTCCTATATCTCTGGAAAATTTTGGAAGGATTGCGGCTCAAACAGCGAAACAGGTACTTTTCCAGCGTGTAAGAGAAGCTGAAAAAGAAGCTATTTATGAAGAATATAAAGATAAGGCAGGGCAGATAGTAAGCGGAGTGGTAATTCGCAGAGAGAAGGGGAGTTATTATATAGCATTAGGAAGGGCGGAGGCAACGCTTCCCATAAAATCTACTTTGCCTACAGAGACCCTGAAAAGGGGTGAAACGATTAGGACATATATAGAAGAAGTGAAAGTTGCCCCAAAGGGACCGGTGATTCTTCTTTCGAGAACGCATCCTAATTTTGTTGCAGAACTTTTTAAAATGGAAATACCGGAGATTTATGAAGGTTTGGTAGTTATTAAAGAAATAGTAAGAGAGGCTGGTGATAGAACAAAATTGACTGTCTTTTCAAAAAATCCTATGGTTGATCCTGTTGGAGCATGTGTGGGTATGAAGGGAACACGTGTGCAATCTATTGTGAGGGAATTGAAGGGTGAACGCATAGATATAATACCCTGGACGGAAGATCCGCGGGTGCTCATAGCAAAAGCTTTAAGCCCTGCTGTTGTTGAGAGTATCGGAATCAATGAAGAAGAAAAATCTGCTATGGTTGTTGTGAGCGACCAACAGCTGTCTATCGCAATTGGCAAGAAAGGTCAAAATGTGAGATTGGCAATGAAACTTACTGGATGGGATATTGATATAATAAGCGAAACGGAATATAACAAGATGAGAAAGGGTGAGATAGAAATGCAACTTGAGGAAATTCAAGATAAAAGCCACATGAGTGAAAAGAATCAAACATCAGATGATGAACAACAAGACTAAAAATCCCACCCCGAGGAAATTATCAAACTATTCTCTACAAATATCAAAAGAAACCCCTGTCCGATTTCTAAAAGGAGTTGGCCCGGTGCGGGCGAAACTCCTTGAGCGGCTTGGTATTAAAACCCTCGAAGATATTCTTTTCTATTTCCCCTGGCGCTATGAGGACAGAAAAAATCTAAAAAAAATATGCAAATTGAATTATGGAAATCTTGAAACAACCGTATGTGAGGTTGTCTCAGCAGACGTTATTACAACTCCGAAAAAGAAAATGAAAATATTCGAACTTACTGTTACTGACAGAACAGGGAATCTAAAGGCCAAATGGTTTAACCAAGCCTATTTAAAGAAATATTTTCAAAAAGGTCAAAAAATTATTCTGAGCGGTGTGGTAAAAGGCAATCCATATTCTGGCGTAGGTCTTGAAATGGATAATCCTGACTTTGAGATGCTGAGAAGTGAAGATAAATTCATTCATACCTCCAGGATTGTTCCCTTTTACAAAGCGACTGAAGGCATTTCACCGAAACAGATCAGAACTCTTATGTTCAATACAATCAATACGTATTCTTCTCTATTAGAGGACTATTTACCAGAAGATATTGTTGAAAAAAATAAATTGAAACCATTACAGTGGTCATTAAAGGAAGTGCATTTTCCGGAAGAATATGTTGATGTGAGTTTGTTAAATAAGGGATTGAGTCCTGCACACAAACGTATTGTCTTTGACGAATTCTTATTGTTAGAGCTTGGGCTTGCACTCTTAAAAAAAAGAGAGACCTTTGAAAAAGGAATAAGTTATAAAAGGAAAGACACATTAGTCAATAAATTTCTTCATACCTTACCTTTTGAGCTTACTCGTGCACAAAAAAGAGTATTATCAGAAATAAGGGCAGATATGTATAAATCCTTGCCGATGAACAGACTTGTGCATGGTGATGTTGGCTGCGGTAAGACGATTATTGCACTTATATCGATGCTCATTGCCGCTGAAAACGGTTATCAGGCATGTGTGATGGCCCCTACTGAACTTCTTGCTGAACAGCATTTTATAAATATACACAAAATGGTGGAATCACTTGGCCTAAATGTTGTGCTGTTGACTTCGAGCAGTAGAAATAAACCTGTTAATACTATTTCAGAGGGGAATGCACAGATTGTTATTGGAACGCATGCTCTCATACAGGAGCATATCCGTTTTAAAAATCTTGGCTTAGCAATTATTGATGAACAACACAGGTTTGGAGTAGTTCAAAGGGCAGTTCTCAGGAAGAAAGGATTTAATCCTGATATCCTGATCATGACAGCTACTCCAATACCGAGGACATTAGCAATGACACTCTATGGAGACCTTGATGTCTCTATCATAGACGAACTCCCTGCAGGACGGAAGCCAATTACTACAAAAGGTTTTTTACCGTCACAGAAAGATGAGATATATTCTCTCATAAAAAGCGAACTGTCAAAAGGAAGACAAATTTATATAGTATATCCCCTTGTTGAAGAATCCGAAAAACTTGATCTTAAATCTGCTATAGAGGGTGCTGAGGCGTTTAAGAAGATTTTTTCTGAAAATAAAATAGGTCTGGTTCATGGTAAAATGCATCATGCTGAAAGGGAAACAGTTATGGGTCAGTTTACGTCAGGGGATATTGATATACTTGTGGCGACAACGGTAATCGAGGTTGGAATAGATGTGCCGAATGCATCTCTTATGCTCATCGTTCATGCCGAGAGATTTGGACTTGCACAGCTTCATCAATTAAGAGGACGTATCGGGAGAGGAAGTTATGAATCTTTCTGCCTCCTCCTGGCATATCCTCCCTTTAGTGAAGATGCGAGAAGACGTCTAAAGGCCATGGAAGTTACAAATGATGGCTTTAAAATAGCCGAAGAGGATCTCTCAATAAGAGGGCCGGGTGATTTTTTCGGCACCAGACAATCGGGTATCCCTGATTTAAAAATTGCTAATATAATAAGGGATATAGGACTTCTTGAAATAGCAAGAAAAGAGGCGTTTGCTCTCATAGATACCGAGCCGGAACTGAAAAGTTATCCCTTATTGAAAAAAGCTGTGCAGAAAAAATGGATGGGGAGATTGGAACTGGTTAAGAGTTAAGAGTCAAGAGTGAAGAGTTATAAACAATATAACTGATAAAAATTAGTATTATCTTTTTTCTTCCCGAACTTATAACTCTTAACTCTAAACTCTAAATTTTTGGAGGAGATATGATAGACAAAGCAAAAAAGAGTTTAACTACTGGAATAATGCGTGTTAAATGGATTGCAAAATTTCTTGCCGAGAGGACAAAGGCTGAGACTTCGATGGCAAAGCTCCTATATGAAAGCAGTAAACTTGAGAATAAGATTGATGACCTTTACAGGGATATAGGTAAGAGAGTCGTGGAGTTGAAAGAAAAGGGTGAAACGTCTGTTTTAAATGATTTTATTATCCAACAGGCACTTGATGAGGTGAAGAATTTGAGAGAGACAGTAGATGATTATAAAAAACAGGCCAAGAATATTAATAAACTTCCTGAATAATGATTTATATCATCATTTTTATTCTTGGAGCAATAATAGGTTCTTTCCTGAATGTATGCATATATCGCATACCAAGAGGCTTATCTATCATTAGCCCTTCATCACGGTGTACCTCATGTGGAACTCCAATAAAGATTTATGACAATATTCCGATACTCAGTTACATTCTTCTTATGGGCAGATGCAGGTCCTGCAAAGCAAAGCTGGCGATACAATATCCACTTGTGGAATTTTTGAATGCCTCTCTTTATGTTGTGATATATAATAAATTCGGCTCTGATTCTCCATGGATTTTACTTATATATTTTGTCTTTGTTTCAGCACTGATAGTAATCTTCTTTGTTGATCTTGAACATCAGATAATTCCAAATTCAATTACTTTTCCTGGTATACCTCTAGCTGTTATCTTTGGCTCTACCATACTTCCTGATCCTTTCTCCCGGATTGACTTGCTGGGTTTTAAGGCATCAATTATTGGCTTTCTGGCTGGGGGAATATCTTTTTATCTTATAGGCGTTTTAGGAAGAGCGATACTGAAAAAGGATGCAATGGGTGGCGGAGACGTAAAAATGATGGCTATGATCGGGGGGCTTTTGGGGTGGAAGGGAATTGTTCTTACTACATTTTTGGGAAGCTTGCTGGGTTCAATAATTGGAGTTTCTCTTATCCTATTGAAAGGAAGAGAATGGGGATCGAGAATACCGTTTGGGCCGTATCTTGCACTTGGTGCACTTATTAGTTTATTCTGGGGACAGGACATATTGAGGTGGTATCTTTATGCGGGATAATTCTTTTGTCAGATTTTTTGTTATTTCTTTATTTTTATTCTTGGGATTAATCATTGGGGTTCTGCTTGTTCCTACTCTGGAGGGAAATGGCACTTCGTTTATTTTTAGCATAGTTGTTATCTTAGTTGTTGTGGGATTTATTATTGTAATGAGAACCTCTCTTCTAAGACCACGAAAAATACTCAAAACATCAAAGGCAGACAAAGAGGGCTCTGAGGTCGGATTCGTTGTTGAAACCTTTCATGATCTTGTTGAAAAGCTCAAAGAAAAAGAAAGGGAGCTTGAAAAATTAAGGGCATGTGCCGAGGAAAAGGCGATAAGAATGGAGGCTTATAATGAAAATATTCTTCAAAGCGTACCAAGCGGTGTGATAAGCATCGATAATGCAATGAAAATAAAAAGTGTAAACCAGGCAGCTGAATATATACTCGGAGTGGATTCAAGAGAAACTATTGGAAGAAATTTTGATGAGATTTTCAATGAACCGCTCACTAAACTCGTTACAGACGACAAGACTATTTTAAGAGGTGAGTATCCTTATGTTACCAATGACAGAAGACATATATGGCTTGGTATAACTTCCTCGCAATTAAAAAATGCTGCTGGTGAAATAATCGGACTCATCTTTGTATTTACTGATTTAACTGATATAAAGGCACTTCAATCACAAGTGGAGCTGAAAGAGAGGCTGAGCCAGCTTGGTGAAATGTCAGCAGGTATTTCTCATGAATTGAGAAATTCAATGTCTGTAATTTCCGGCTATGCAAAACTCCTCTGTAAAAAGGTGGAGTCTTCGAACAAATCTACTGTGGATGCGATCTTGACGGAGATTAATAGTATGGATAAAATTATTTCTGAGCTTCTTGCTTTTGCAA
Organism: uncultured Nitrospiraceae bacterium; assembly: GCA_964347155.1. Classification (GTDB taxonomy): domain Bacteria; phylum Nitrospirota; class Thermodesulfovibrionia; order UBA6902; family UBA6902; genus CAYFXR01. The sequence continues at coordinate 8,742 of CAYFXR010000101.1, forward strand.
AACCAACTGTTTTAAATACAGGGCAGGTAGATTTATCCGAAATGATAAAAGAGTCAGCAGCGACGGCTGTCGGTGATAATAATACAATCGAGGTTTCAATAAATGCTGTCAATTATATGTCAATAAAGGCAGATGAGATACTTTTAAGACAGGCGCTGATCAACCTTTTTATAAACGCGGTTGAGGCAATGCCAGAGGGAGGAAGACTCGGAATAGAGTTGAGTTATTTGAATGACAAAGCTGCAATAACCGTCCAGGACACAGGCTATGGAATACCTAAGGATTTAATACAGAGAATATTTCTTCCTTTTCATACGACAAAAGAAAAAGGAACAGGTCTTGGACTTGCACTTGTACAGAAGGTTATTATCTCCCATGGAGGCAGTATTGATGTTGACAGTAAAGAGGGAGAGGGGACTACGTTCAGGGTGGTTTTGCCTGCAGAGAAATAATGAAATAGATCTTTTATTCTTTTTGAACAGGCTGAAATTTTACGTTTACCCAATATTATTTCTTGCATATTATTATCATTTTTAATATCATTTAGGATAACGATGGCTGAGGGGGGATTTTTTTAAAAAATAATATAAATTACTTGTTTTTTACAGAATAAAAATCGTTATATTATTTGGAGATATAAATTTATGTGTAAAATTTCTTGACAAGGAAATTTTTTTATGCTATGTTTAATATATCTTTTCTGATTAAATTCAATCAGTTAAATATTACTATTGGGAGGAATATATAATGGCAAGATTAGATGTTAGATGTAATGTTGATTTGCCTGTAAGTGTCATAGTGGAAAATGATGGTGGCAAAAAGTTAACAGAAACAAAAACAAAGTTTTCTTCCCTTAGTCTCAACGGAGGATTTATTGATTACAGCCCTCCCCAAATTGAAAACAAAATTATTGGTCTAAAATATGACCTCCCAAGACACGGGGAATTTGAAATTCTAGGTGAGATAATGCGCTTAGAGAAAAATGGATGTGCAACTCGTTTTTATAATTTAAATAGAGATGCCAAAATAAAACTCTGGGATTTCATAAAGGAAAATATTACAGATGACATTTCATGTCCATATTGTGGAAAACAAAATACTCAAAAGCTAATAAGGTGTAATAGATGCGGTTGGAGCTTGAATTTCCACTCACAGGATTATATCGTCGAACATGAAAAAGAATCATTTCTTAACAGATTTGCTTTGAAGAGCAAATCATTTTCCCTTGAAGATATTTACAAGGTTTTTAATTTCATAGATGTTGAAGTTTTAAAGATAGGTAAGAACCTTGATATAAATGAAGAGTTTGTAGGCTCAAGCAAGGGTATTTTAAATGTCTTTTCGATGATTAGAAAAGTAGCGCCGACTGATATCCCTGTTCTTATTACCGGTGAAAGTGGCACAGGTAAGGAATTAACAGCAATGGCCATCCACGAAAGGAGTCAGCGAAGAAAAAAACCGTTTGTACCGATAAATTGTGCTGCAATTCCAGAGAATCTTCTGGAGGCAGAGCTTTTTGGCCATGAAAAGGGATCGTTTACCGGAGCATATACACATAAAACAGGAAAATTTGAATATGCAAATGGTGGAACCATTTTCCTTGACGAAATTGGAGAGCTATCTTTAAATTTACAATCAAAACTTCTCAGGTTCCTTGAGGATAAGATTGTTGAAAGGATTGGCTCAAATGAAGGGAAAAAGGTTGATGTACGACTTATTGCTGCAACGAATAGAGACCTAAAATCAGCTATTGCAAAAGGAACATTTAGAAAAGACCTTTTTTACCGATTAGATGTTTTTAATATAAATCTTCCACCGGTAAGAGATAGGGGGGAAGATAAAGTAATACTTGCCAGATATTTCCTTAATAAATTTTCCAAAGAAATGAATTTAACGAAAACGTTTATAAATGAAGCAATAGATGCCATTAAAAGTTATGAATGGCCAGGCAATGTCAGGGAAATTATTAATAAGGTAAGAAGAGCTGTGGTTATGTCTAAGGAAGTGACTATAAAACCAAGTGATTTGGATTTAGATGTTCCTTCTATTGAGACGGAGATGGTAACATCGCTTAGAGAAGTTAGATACTCTATCGAGAAACAGAAGTTGGTAGAGGCAATGAGGCACTGCAATAATAATATTTCCAAGGTAGCAAGGGTTCTGGGAATTAGCAGACCATCGGTTTACAGCTTGAGAAAAAAATATAACATTTAATTATTTGACGGTTTTCACAATATAAGTCATCCCACCCTAGTGTAAACTTTTCTGTACATATGTAAATTAAATTTACATTAATTAGTCTCTTAAAATTATATCTTAAACATATAACCTCTTGAAAAATAAAATAATTGATAACAGGCATGGTATTTGCTTTGTTTTTCTAAGGAGGTCAATATGTCTTTAAGAAAATGGATAACCCTCTCATCGATACTTGATGAATCTCCTTTTTTTATAGAGCTTTCTATAAAGGAAAGGGAGACACTTATAGGAGAGTTATTCAAAACATACCCACAACTGCTTCAACAAGTTGATAACGACACAGTAGTGGGTTATGAGGCAAGTTGGCTAATGGAGCAATACTAATAAATCCCTAATTGCTCTGACTCCTAGTTTCATCGTTTTTTATTTATCCAATAAAGCGAAAAAGTTACTCAAATATCTTTTTCCACAATAATCTATTATTGTAATATTATAACAGCGGGAATTAATACTTAAATAACATAATTTAAATTTTTTGTTGACTAAAAATAATAAATAGAATAAAATCATTCCCAATTATTGTTAATTTTGAAATTATTAAAGGATGCTACTTAAATAAAAAATATAGAGATGGAGAACTACTTATTTATAATAGTCTTCTGGGATGAGGCTGACTATGAAAGAACCCAAGTTGAGAATAATAAAATATAAAAAAATCTACTATTATAAGGCATCTTATTATAAAGCGAATAATGATATCCCCTCTTTAATAAATATCAAATATTAAAATTCTATATAAACATTTATACGAAATACTCTAAGATTTAAATTTCTGTTATTTGATATTATTTTGAATTTTACCCTGAACCACTCCTGGTTCAGGGTAAAATTTTTATTTAATCATATACAGCTAAACATTGACATTTTCAATGTTTTTATTTTAAAAATATTACATGAGGAAGGTTTTTATCCTGTCTTTATTGTTCGTTTTTTTTGTAAACTTCACCAAAGCATCAGAGCAGGCTTCTGTTCAGGGACTTCGCTATTCCTCATATAAAAGCCATACAAGAGTTGTTGTTGATATAGACGGTCCAATTGAATTTACTCGGAATCGCCTTTCCAATCCTGATCGCCTTTTTTTTGACTTAAAAAATTGCTTCTTACCTAAAAAAATCAAGTCTTCTTTTTCCATAGACAATAGTATCCTAAAAACTGTGCGAATAGCCCAGTTTAATAAAAAAACAGTAAGGGTCGTATTTGACCTTCGAAAGTTTAAAAATTTTTCTGCCTTTATGTTGGAAAAGCCTTATAGAGTCGTTATAGATGTGTATGCTCAAAAAAGTAAGACGGTTACTAAGCGAAAGCTAGAGAGTAAAAAAATTTTAGTTGAAAAAAGTCTCCAAGAAATTAAGACTATTGTAATTGATCCCGGACATGGAGGAAAAGATCCGGGAGCAATTGGACCGAGAGGAATCCGTGAAAAAGATATTGTATTACATGTAGGGGAAAAACTGGGTAAAATTCTTAAAGAAAAGTATGGTGTGAAAATTATATATACACGTGATAAAGACACATTTGTACCTCTTAATGACAGGACAGAGATGGCAAACTCGAAGAAAGCTGATCTTTTTATCTCTATCCATACAAATGCGAGCATAAAAAGGGATGCAAGGGGAATAGAGACGTATTTTCTTAACTGGACCAATGATAAAGAAGCAATCAGGGTTGCTGCACGGGAGAACAAGATTTCCTTTAAAAAAATGCAGAAATTACAAGATGACTTACAGATGATTCTTCAGGACCTGGCAAGAAATAATAAAAGAGAGGAGTCAATGAGACTTGCCCATAGCATACAGAACGCAATGATTGGAGCTCTTAAAAAAACCTATAGCCGCATAGAAGACCTCGGTGTTAAATATGCGCCATTCTATGTTCTTGTAGGTGCAGAGATGCCCTCAATACTTGTTGAAATATCGTTTATCAGCAACAGAGAAGAAGAAAAGAGGCTTTCCAGAGAAAGTTATAAAAATAAGATAGCAGAAGCAATAGCCAAGGGAATTGATTCCTACATTTCTCAGTCAACACTTATTGTGGCCCCGGTTAAAAATGTTATCTCTGAGGGATAAAGCCATGTATTCTTTTGCCTGCTCACAATTTGGCATCATTCATTCTAACGAAGTGAAGAGAGCAAGTGATAGCATTTAGCCCGAAGGCTAAGATACTTCTCTATATATTTCTTGTCATTACGGCTTTTCTTTTCAATTCTTTCAGGATCAATCTTATTCTTCTTCTTTCTGTTACAGCTTTTGCGGTCAAAGTGCCATTCTCTGCGCTGAAACGGGGTTTCATTCCCATCATGCTTTTTCTGATATTTACTTTTATCAGCAATGTCTTATTCCATGAAGGGAAGGTTATATATGTACTCTTTGGTCTCTCGGTAACTGAAGAAGGTCTTATACGTGGAGGCCAACTTACCCTAAGGCTATTTATTCTTATAATTGGTGCAAAAGTGTTGACAGCAACAACAAATGCCGAGGATTTGGTAGCGGCGATGGGTGTACTCCTCGGACCGATTGGGAAATTAGGCTTTGTGAAAGAACTTACATATACCATGTCGCTCACCTTGCGTTTGCTGCCAATTATATATAATGAAGCCTTAGGGTTATACAAGGATATTAGAAATTCCCAGGGAAATGGTTTAACAAGTAAAATCAGACTTTCTGTGGAATTATTGACGCCACTCTTTGAAAGAAGCCTGAAAAAAGCCAGGGAGATGTCATGCTCGGAGGAAAAGTTTGGGAATTGATTATTTGATTAAGGACGGGTTTATTATTGAAGGCACAAAAGGGGATGCAACACAGAGAAGGGCTGATATTGCTATTAAAGGCGATTGCATTATAGAGATAGGGGATCTCTCACATGTTCGTGCTCATAAAACTCTTAGTGTGAAAGGACTTTGTATTTGTCCGGGTTTTATTGATACTCATGCCCATTCTGAATTTGTATTACTTGCAGATGGCAGAGCGGAAGGCAAAATCTGTCAGGGAATAACAACTGAAATAAATGGCAATTGCGGGGTATCTGCTGCTCCTTTATACGGGCAAGCCATAGAACAAAGAGAAAAGGATTTTGAAGAATTGGATTTAAAAGACAGATGGAACAGTATTTCAGAATACTTCACTATATTGGAAAAAAGACAATGTGCTACTAATTTTATTACTCTCGTAGGCCATGGAAACCTGAGGGCATCTGTCGTCGGATATTCCGACAAAGCTCTTTCAGAAGCGGAAATAAATGAAATTTCTGAACTTCTTAAAAATACTATGGATGCAGGTGCAAAGGGACTGTCTACAGGATTGATATACCCCCCGGGAGTTTATTCTGATACTTCTGAACTTATTGATCTGGCACGGGTAGCAGCAAAATATAAAGGCATTTATACAACGCATATGAGAAGTGAAGGAGACAAGATACTTGAATCAGTGGATGAGGTAATATGTATAGCGGATAAATCAAGGATACATGCCCATATATCACATTTCAAAACAAGCGGCGAAAAGAACTGGAAAAAGCTCGATGAAGTCTTTGAAAGAATAGACAGGGCACATAAAAAACGTTTGTCGGTTACATGCGACAGATATCCCTATACTGCTTCATGTACTGATTTAGATGCTGTTTTGCCTTCATGGGCATTTGAGGGAGGTCGCAAAAAGGAAATCAAAAGGCTAAAGACTAAACAGAAGAGACTCATGAACGATATTATTAAAGAATATCCTGAGACATCTTTCTGGGATAATATCATCATATCATCAGTAAGACGTAACAAAAATAAATGGATGGAAGGCAAGAGATTTTCTGAGATAAGCAAGATTCTTAATAAAACGCCGTTACAGTACCTCTTTGATATTCTTGTGGAAGAGGATTTAAATGTCGGGGCTATATTTTTTTTAATGAATGAAGAGAATTTAAAATCCATTTTAAAGCGACCCTATACCGTGATAGGAACTGACAGTGGAGCGAGGAGTTTTAATGGAATAACTGCAAAAGGCATGCCTCATCCAAGGGGCTTTGGAAGTTTCCCAAGAATACTGGGCAGGTATGTGAGAGAGCAGGGTGATATTACACTCAGTGAGGCGATTTATAAAATGACCGGATTGCCTGCAAAAATATTTCGCATCAACCGGCGAGGGATTATTGCAAAAGGATTTTTTGCAGATATAACGATTTTTGATCCTGAAAAAGTGAAAGATAATGCTGATTTTCAAGAACCGTTTCAAAAGCCGGAAGGGATTTATCATGTATTTGTGAATGGTACGCCTGTGCTTCTTGAAGGTAAGCTGACAGGTGCGTTACCGGGAAGGATACTCAGATGAAAAATTAAAAATTACAAATATAAAATAAAGTCCCCATTTTATTTGCCAAATCTTTTAATAATACTGGTAAAATACCCTGGAAGTTTTATTTGATATCACGTTTGTACAAAATAGATAATTTAAGGAGACTGAATACCTCACAAACACAATGAATCGACGGATTTGATAAAATAATAAAATCATTTTGCTTGATCTCATTTTAGAGGATTTACAAAGTTCATATTCTTGAAGATCAGCTGATAGAAATACCTGAGGAGTCGTCATTGTGTTTATTCGGCATCCAGTCTCCTATGCGATATTATATTTGATATCTCTGATTTGACATGAAAACTGAATGGCTCTATAAGACGTTTTCTTTAGCGATAATTCTCATCCTGTTTTATTTTTTTTACAGGGTATTGAGTCCCTTCCTCACTACTATCGCATGGGCTATGGTCCTGAGCATAACGTTTTATCCTCTGTATCGTCTGTTTCTTAAGTTTATAAAGAGACCTTGGGCAGCTTCATTAATTATGCTCATTATTATTCTTGTTATTATACTAGGGCCGTTTTCGTATATAGTCGGCTCGCTGGTTAGTGAGATTACAGATGTATACAGCACTATTGAAGAAAAAGGATTTGAGACAATTACAGATATTCAGACGAATCCCCGCATTAAAGGTATATTTGAAAAAATAAGCTCATATAAAGTATTTGAGGGCTTTGATCTACAGGAAAGTGCTGTCAAAACATTAAAGTCGATCGGCAAATCCATTGCAGAACGTACAAAGGATGTATTTAAAAATGCCGTTGTTCTCATTATAAGCTTTATTATCATGTGTATGACGATTTTTTATTTTTTAAAGGATGGCAATACCCTCGTTTCTTATATTAAGAAACTCCTCCCTTTTTCTGAAAAGCAGAAAGACAGGCTTGAAGAGCGAGTGAAGGAAATGGTCGTAGCAGCTATATATGGAGGGCTTGCCGTAGCTGTAGTACAGGGTACACTTGGCGGAGTTGCCTTTTTTGCCTTTGGATTACCTTCGCCCGTATTCTGGGGAACTGCAATGGCGATATTTTCCCTTGTGCCACTTTTTGGGTGCGCTATTATTTGGGTTCCCGCAGGGCTCATCCTGTTATTGTCAGGCGATTACGCCAAAGGCATAGGTCTCCTTATTTACGGCGTGGTCATTATCAGCAGTGTTGATAATATCATTAAACCTCTTGTAATCGGCGGTAAAACGAAACTTCATACACTTCTTGTTTTTTTTAGTGTTCTCGGGGGGATAAAGTTTCTGGGTTTTCTTGGATTCATACTCGGGCCATTAATCACTGCATTATGTCTTTCATTACTGGAAATATATACATTTGAAGAACCGGAACAGGAGGAGTTGGCTGAATCCTGACACCCTCTGCATTTGTTTCCCTATAATATATTCTTTTGATTAACCCAAATAATGCAGATATTGCTCAATAAATTATTTAACTCGATGAACTTATTATTGAATCATGCATATGTCTTTAAACAAAAATATGCACGCTCGATTATTAATATTGCGTCTAAGGTATCGAAAAATAATTTATTTCCCAACATCTGCATTATTTTAAACGCTTACTGGTGGTTCAATAGTGCAAATTGAACCATTAATTTCAAGGCGAACTCATCTATTTGCTCTTACTTTTGACTTTTGCTCTATCGTACTATTGATGTTAAAAAAATATTTTGGACAGATGTGATCTGTGATATATTGTTTTTAAAGGTTATAAAGATACAATAAGAATATTTTTAGAGGAGGTTAACATGAGCAAGCTTGAGAAAGTATTCAGAAAGATTTTGAATGGTGTCTTTATTGTTACCACAACAGAAAGCAATAAAGTTAACGGAATGACCGCTGCATGGGCAACAAGAGTTTCCTTTAATCCCCCGATGGTATGCATCTCTATAGGCAAAACCAGGTATAGTCACGAACTAATAAAGAAAAGCGGTGTTTTTGCACTTAACATCCTTTCTGAAGGACAGATTGCTCAGGGGAAACATTTCGGCTTTAAATCTGGGAGAACTACTGACAAATTTAAAGATATAGAGTATACAACACACGCAACGGGCTCTCCCGTACTAAAGGATATTGCCGGGTATTTTGACTGCAAGGTCGTCAACTCATGCGATGCAGGTGATCATACCATCTTTGTGGGTGAAGTCATTGAGGCGGATATATACGAAGACAAGAATCCCCTTCTTTTCAGACATGAAGATTTTTTCTAGAAAAGCTCCATGAGGTCAGAGCACGACATAAGAATTTTACTGATCCCTTGTCTTTTGTCTTTTTGTAAAAGACAACAATGCATTAACATTTTGTCTAAATATTTCTTTTGGTCCAATATCTTCCGGTTTTCTCTCACCAGGAATAATGCCAAACGTAACGCAAGATCCCCATGTTATTTTATTGCAATGCTTGCGGTAATTTTTCAATGCAATGTCAAAAGAGCTTTTGCTATCGGAGGGAACGAAATGTCTAAATTTAGCAGCTGCGGATTCTATCTTTGGAATTGACTCTCTGAATTTATTCATTTCATCTGGTTCCAGGTATCGGGGTATGGGATACAATCCTTCTAGTTCAGTTAAGATTTTACTCCTGAATACGGTAGCAGCCTGAATATATCTTTTTTTCTGTTTGTTACGCCAGGTAAGGTAGCCGACAAAAGCAGCCAACAAAATAGAACCGGTCATTATGTAAATGCTATTGATGACAATATCGATCATTTTCTCCTTTACAACTGAGATCACATAATAATCATTTGCCTGTATATAAGATATCGGTCTGTATTTCCCTTTTCTTAATTTATAATATGTTCTTTTTTCCGATAACCTTAATTTCTTAATGTTAATGTCCTTTGTCAGAGCCTGATCCCGTGTCTTCGTGTTAAATGATGCTGCTCTACAGAAGAAATCTTTCCATCAATATATCTTCAATATTTCTTCTTGAATCAATTACTGCAAGAATAAAAACTTTCTGATCAGATATCCTGTATATTATTCTCCAAGAGGCAATGACTAATTCACGGTAACTAAATATTCCATATGCTTTTAGTTCAGGAAGAATTCTTCCTCTCTCGGGGAATTGGTTCAGTTTTTTACATCTAGATTTTATCGTCTCAAAAAGACGTATCGCGGTATCGATATTATCTTGAGAAATATATTCTATAATGTTCAGTAGATCTATACTTGCTGGTCGAGACCATTCAACCCTGAACCTTTTCATATTCTATTTTCTTGTCTTCTTTTTTAATAATTGATCCTCAATTTGATTAAATAGTGTTTCTTGCTTAATAGTGCTTCCCTCTTGAATACCTTTTTCTGAGTGAGCTAATATTTTCATTAAATTCAGGGACATCACCATTTTTTCGTAAGATTCCGCATCTTGAATAACTGCCCTCGGTTCTCCATTTTGAGTAATGATGACTGGCCTGTGGGTTTCATTGATCTGAGCTAACAATTCAGCAGACCGAGATTTTAAATAAGAGATAGGCTTAATGTCTTCTTTGATTTTCATAGTATTCACCTCCAGTCCATTTATAGTACCAAATATAGACTGATTGGTCAATCGTATTTTTAAAACATTACGGAACTCTCTGGTGTCAGGTCTCCAAATTTCAGATGTCTGCTGAAGAATGGAGACGATACGGATGTAAAAGTCCCGTCAGGACAACGTCCCTTTACGGGACCCGCGTGAGGGGTGTTGTGGAGAGCGGGTGAGAGAAGCCCCCGCTTATCCGATTATGTTCCAATTATTTCGTTTAGTCCTTCAATTATCTGAACTAACTCCTCTGGAGAAGATCTTCCTATCTTTTTACCAATCCTTTCTACAGATAGAGTTCTAATCTGACTAATCTTTACCCATGAGCGTTTGGGTAGTTTGCCAGTCTTTAATTCAAATGTCAAAGGATATCCAGCACGCTGAGGCTGACTTGTGAGAGCCATTGCTATAACTGTACCAGAACGTTCGTTAAAAATATCATGGCTTAAAATTAATACGGGCCTCAAGCCAGCTTGTTCATGTCCTCTCACAGGATTAAGGTCTGCCCATCGAATATCACCCCTCAGTATTCGGGCCATTCTCTTAAATCCTCAGATAATCCTTCTTCAGCCATAGCCTGCTCAAATGACGGATCAAGTTTTGCACACTCTTTTGCCAAGCGACTTTTCGTGATTTTCTGTAATTTTTCTTTTACAGCTTCTTGAATAGCCTGACTGCGATTCATAAATTTGTGTTTTTTGATAAGCTTATCTATTTCTGTAATAAAGTCTTCATCTAATGTGATAGCTATTTTAGTTTTACTCATCTGACACCTCCATGGTATTACTATATATCCTACCACGGAATATTTCAAGCAGTTTTTGAAACATAACCTATAGAGTTTTATCCGTAGTGCCGGAGGCAATTGCGGATAAAACCTGTTGAACTGAGCCGCTGAGCCCAAAACAGCCATAGGGTCAGGCACCGACATGAGACATCTTTGTCCTCTGTCGGTGCCTGACCCCTGGTCTTTTTCCTAGGATAGACGACTTTCGTCTATCCTGATTATTTTGTCATTTTTGGGGATATGCCATGAAAAAAGAAATATTGCCCGAATTTCAGAATTATATTCATTCTAAGAGCCTCGTACATGAAAAGTATATAAAATTTTATGTCCATCGGGCAAGGAAATTATTATAGCTATAAGCCATTAGCAATAAGCAATAAGCTTAATAATTATTAAAGAGGCATATTATGAAAAACTTTCGGGAACTTAAGGTATGGGAAAAGAGTCATCACTTAACATTAAAGATTTATAAAACCACATTAGCCTTTCCACGAGAAGAATTGTAGAAAATTGTCCGGAGCCCCTGAAAGTCCTCTTGATAGTCTGAATAAAGGCGAATGAAATAAGCGGAAAGTTTATTTATTATAAAATCTCCCCTCGCCCCTCTTTGCC
>CAYFXR010000102.1:0-7648 GCA_964347155.1 uncultured Nitrospiraceae bacterium
TGAAGAAGAGGCAATGGTTAAAGAAGAGGCAATGGTTGAAGAAGAGGCAATAGTTGAAGAAGAGGCAATGGTTGAAGAAGAGGCAATAGTTGAAGAAGAGACAATAGTTGAAAAAGAGACAATAGTTGAAAAAGAGACAATCGAGGAAACAGATGATAATGATTCACCTGCTCTTCCTGCTGTTCAGGATACCTCGTCAGACAAGGTTAATGAAAATATCATGTATAAGAACATTGATAATGCAGAAACGATGAATAAAGAATTGGAGACAATATATACAATCCAGTCAGGAAGTTTTACGAAAATCATATCTGCCCAGAAGCAATTTAAATCTATCATGCAGGGTTTAAATGGAGAATATCTTGATTTTCTCAGAATAGAAAAGGTTGGAAAATATTATGCTGTAAGGATTGGTGTATTTGAGAATTTTGCTTCTGCGGAGACATTTCTCCAGGCAAATAAATCTCAGCTGTCAACAGCTATCATATTAGAAGCCTATTTGAAAGATGAGAGGATTATAGACTTATATAGTAAATCAATCGATTGGTAGAAAAAATTACTCTCATTAACCTCTTATGACATATCACATATTTTCTTGAAACAACATTCAAGAAAATATGTGAAATTGCCGATAAAAAAAGTAGGTGAGCCCTTTTACGCTCTTTTAGCTTTACTTTATAAGTGGTTTTTTTGGGCTGCTATATGGGCTGGAAATCAGGAACATGAATAAGATTGATAGAAGGCTTTCTCAGAGAAAATCTGCTCACATTAACGCAAGAGTGTTCTCGGGTGGTAGAACGTATAACGGGTTTATAGGAAATGTTTCTGAAGAAGGCGTAGAATATCTGCTCACTTCCACGATTAAGGCACCAAAAGATTTTACTCCTGAAAAAATAATTGTGTTGAATTTTCAGATCCCGTCGGGCGAAACAATCAATCTATACTGTGAAGTAAAATGGTTTTTAAGAACTTCGCCGTATGGCAAAACATTAACTTTAGGTTTGAAGATTATGGATCCGTCCCCGATATACAAAGAATTCGTTAAGACTTTAAATGTTCATTCCGTTCATGAGAATATTGGATGATGTAAGTCTGATTTTGCTGATTCCATTTAAAAAAATGTGATGAGCATCACAAAAGTCCTAAGCATACATTTTTTAAAATATTTTAAAGGTGATAAAAAATGATAATGTTTGCTGATGTAACAAAATCTTACGACAAGGAAGCAGTTCTTAAAAATCTTTCCTTCTCAATAAAAAAAGGTGAAATAGCCTTCATAACCGGTCCGAGTGGCGCAGGAAAAACGACTTTGCTCAAGCTTATATATTGTTCAGAACGTCCTGATAATGGAAACATTACCGTTGATGATTGGGTCGTGAGCAAGTTAAAAGAAAGAACAATTCCATATTTAAGGCGAAATATTGGCATAGTTTTTCAGGATTTCAGATTACTTCACAACAAAAAGGTTTTTGATAATGTAGCACTTTCACTGAGAATCCACCATATGCAAACACAGGCAATTAGAGAATCAGTAAATGCGGTATTAAGGGAAGTGAAATTAATGCATAAGGCAAATATCTATCCGCAGTATCTTTCAGGTGGAGAACAGCAAAGGATTGTAATTGCAAGGGCTATGGTATCCAGGCCCATGCTTCTGCTTGCTGATGAACCTACCGGCAATCTAGACACGGAAAATGCCCAAACAATAATGAAACTGTTCCGGGAGATAAATGCAAGAGGAACAACCGTACTTATCGCAACCCATAACGAGAATCTTTTTCAAGGAACAGGACGCAGGGTGCTTTTTTTAAATAATAAATATATTGAGAAGGAAATAATAGGTTGAAAATCCTTAGATACTTTCTTCAGACCGCCTTACACAGCATCTGGCACGAAAAATGGATTAATTTTCTCACTATCTTATCCATCAGTATCGGTTTATCAATATTTTGTGCTTTTGTAATGATCACTCTGAACATGGATTCTGTCCTTAAGCGCCTGTCTAAAAGCTTTGGCATGGTAGTGTATCTGGAATACGATGTAAGTAAAGAAAGAGAAGAAATGTTAAAACAAAATTTCCAAAAGGACACTGACATATTGGAGGTTACGTACATATCAAAAGAGCAGGCTCTGAGAGAAGTTCAACAGACTCTAGGTCCAAACGCTCTCATTCTCGACAATCTGAAAAAAAATCCCCTTCCTTCTTCCTTTGAACTGAAACTTAAAAGCGATTCATTAAAACCTTCTTTGGTCAATCAAAAGGCAGCACATATAAAACAGATGTCAGGCGTTGACGAGGTACAGTACGGAGAAAAATGGCTGGCATCATTACATACAATCTCAAAAACTATGAAGATAGCTGCGATTGTTTTTGGCTGTTCAATATTTATTGCTATTACTTTTATAACTTACAATACTATCAAGATCTTTTTTTATAGAAGAAAAGAGGAAATGGAAACGTTTACATTGCTGGGTGCAACACAAAACTTTACCAGACTCCCCTTTTTAATTGAAGGTTTTTTTATTGGAACTCTTGGCGGCTCAATCAGCGCTCTCACAATATTTGGCGTATATTCATTTACAACTTTAAAGATCGTTGAGTTTCTCCCTTCGATCAGGTTGATCATAACATCTTTGCCCTTACAGGCGTATTTACTTATTCCTGCTGCAGGAGCTGTTATGAGTTTTATTGGAAGCTTTATTTTCGTAGGGAAAATAAGGTATTAATCCAGAAGATGCAATTATCGGAGGCATAGATGCCTGTTGTGTGCATGACCAACTGCATTATGTGTGTTAAAATCAGGAGGCAGAAAATAGAAATGGAAAACAGGAAGTGGAAAATTAAACATACACTTCTTGTTCTATGTTTACTTCTTCTCTTTTTCACTTCTCACTTCTCACCTGTAAATGCAGCCGATCCTGCAAATAAGCTCTCAGAAATCAAGGGAAAAATCAAAGCAAAATTGCAACAGATAAAAGAAGTAAAAGAAAAAGAGAAAGCCGTTTTTACACAAATAAATGATATAAACAAAAGCATCAACGAAAAAGAAGTAGAGTTAAGGCGTTATGATAAACAGATGTCAAATACACAATCACAAATGCTCAACCTTTCAAATGAGATTAATGTGCTTACCGAGAAACTTGACAGGAGACAACAGTATTTAGATGAGCAAATCAGGGCTATTTATAAACATCAGTATGGTAGCAATGCCCTCATGCTCGTTACGGTAAAGGACTACCAGGATCTGGTTAGAAAAAGCAAATATATAAGCCTCGTTGCATATCATAACAGTAAGGTTATAAATTCGTACAAAGACGAATTACAGGAAATTAACTCCAGGAAAAGAAAACTGGAAGGCCTACAGGAAAAACTCAAGATTAATAAAGGAAATGTTCAGAAAAAGAAACATGAGTTACAGACTAACCGTGTAAAAAAGGATAAACTTCTTGCCACAATAAAATCCAAACGTATTTCTTACGAAAAAAGAATTAGAGAACTTGAAAGGTCCTCCAAAAAAATTCAATATATGGTTAAGGGACTGAAGGCTAAAAAAATACCAACATCAATTATCGGTAAGGGGTTTAAATCATTAAAAGGCAATTTGCCATGGCCTGTTAACGGAAAAGTTTTAACACCATATGGAAGATATAATGAGCCAAAATACAATATTTCCATACTGAGAAACGGTATAGAAATCAATGCAAACCCCGAAGATAAGGCAAAGGCAATAGCGGGAGGCCGTGTGGTATATGTTGGCAGAGTTGAAGATTACGGCATGCTTTTGATCGTTGACCATGGAAGTGGCTATCACAGTTTATATGGAAATCTTTCGGAGATGTTTTTTAAAAAAGATGAACTACTTGTTAAAGGGATGGATGTAGGAAAAGTGAGTAAATCAAAACTCCTGAATGTTCCCGCACTATACTTTGAAATCAGGTATCAAGGAAAGCCCCTCAATCCCATGGAATGGTTAAAGAGGAGGACATGACCAAAAGTTAAAAAGAGCCCATCTTTTTAACTTTGGTCATGTCCCTTAAGCTAATAATATCGGCTTAAAACAAAAATTTCTTAAATCGGGTAACAAAAGTGAGATAGCTGCCAAAAACGTTTACAAATATTGTAAATGTTTTTCCTGACTTTTTCTCTCAAGGGTTCGAGCTTTTCCTTACCTCTCCCATCATGGGCACGAAGGTTACCCCTCCCATTTGTTCAACTTCAAGTTCTCCTCCTTTTTTTGTTACCAGTGTAAGGGTCTGGTAATAGAGAGTACGTCCAAGAGGGATAATGAGGCGTCCGCCCTCTTTTAACTGTTTGATTAAAGGCGGTGGTATGTGATTAGCTGATGCTGTTACGATAATTGCATCAAATGGGCCATATTCTTCCCACCCAAAATAGCCGTCTGCGTATTTAGTTTTGACATTGTGATAGCCAAGTTCATAAAGTAATTTAGAAGCTCTTTTTTTAAGCAGTTCCCTGATCTCGATTGTATATACCTCCTTAATAATCTCGGCAAGCACTGCTGCCTGGTATCCTGAACCTGTACCAATTTCAAGAACCCTGTCAGTAGGCTTAAGTTTCAATGCCTCGGTCATCCACGCAACGACATACGGCTGGGATATTGTCTGTCCCTCACCAATCGGAAGCGGGTGATCTCCATATGCCCTGCCTTTCAGAGATTTGTCAACAAAAAGATGTCTTGGGATTTTTCCCATTGCATCGAGTACTCTTTTGTCTTTAATTTTTCTGCTGACAAGCTGCTCTTTGACCATTTTTTCCCTTTGAGCTGCAGTTTTGTCAGTTTCAGTTGTAGATTTTTTTTCTATGGAAGGAGGCGTGGTCATGCCGAGAAGGAATAGGGAAAAAATAATGAGCAGGATTTTTTCCATTGATTAATAATAAAGATATTTTTTAATATTCGCCTTTATATTACCTGTCAAAATCCCGGAAATTACGGCACAGGCATCAGCTCCGGAATGTAACACTTCATTTATATTTTCCCATGTAATGCCGCCAATTGCAACAATCGGTATTTTAATATGGTTTTTTATTTCTTTTAATGCCTTCGTTCCCTTGGGATAACCGGCATCTTTTGATGAAGTATGGAATATAGGGCCAAATCCAATGTAATCTGCTCCTGCCTTTTGTGCTCTGAGTGCCTGTTTTATAGTGTGAGTTGATATTCCAATTATTTTTTTCCTGCCCATTATCTTTCTGGCTTCCTCAACAGGCATATCTTCCTGTCCCAGATGTACGCCGTCGGCATCGACAGCAAGCGCAATATCGATATAATCATTGACAATAAATGTAATCTTATGTTTTAAGGCCAGATACCTGATGCAAGCAGCTTCTTTGTAAACATCTTTTTTTGACATCTGTTTTTCTCTCAGCTGGATTATCCTGATACCTGCAGATATTGCACGGCGGGCTATTTGCACATGCGAAATGCCAGCTACTTTGGTGTCTGTGATGAGGTATAAGAAATTCTTCTTGCTGAATAGTTTACTCAAAGTTATTAAAAAGGATTCAAGTAAATTATCAATGATCAATGATCCATTGAGCATGAATATTATTTAAAAAATTTTATACAATTATTCATTACTCATTGATAATTATTAATTTAACACTTGACCCTCGAATCCTATTTTTTGATTTGTCATTTATACTTAACTGCTATTACTTTTCTCAAGAAAATGGGTATTATAATTGCCGCTTAGAAAGTAAGGATTATCAAGAATTTTCAGATAAAACGGTATCGTTGTTTTGATGCCTTCAATAATAAATTCATTTAAGGCCCTTTTCATTCTTAAAATGGCCTCTTCTCTATCCTGACCATGAACGATTAATTTTGCAATAAGGGAATCATAATTTGCAGGCACTTTCCATCCGGTATAAGCGGCAGTATCTACTCTTACACCATGACCCCCCGGTGGGATAAATAAAGAAACGGTACCAGGTGAGGGAATAAATCGTTCAGGATCCTCTGCATTTATCCTACATTCTATACTATGACCTGAGAATCTGATATCATGCTGCTTCAAAGAAAGGGGTTTTCCTGCCGCAAGTTTTAACTGTTCTTTTATTATGTCAACATTAGTTATCATTTCGGTAACAGGATGTTCAACCTGAATTCTGGTATTTATCTCCATGAAGTAAATCTGATCATCTTTGTCAAGAATAAACTCAACTGTTCCTGCATTTCGGTATTTGAGAGCCCTTGCGGCTCTTATCGCTGTTTCACCTATCTTTTTTCTGAATTTAGCGTTTGAAAAGATAAAGGGCGCCTCTTCAATAAGTTTCTGGTGTCTTCGCTGGATAGAACAATCTCTCTCTCCAAGATGAACAATATTTCCTTTATTATCTGCCAGAATCTGGACCTCTATATGTCTCATTTCAGAAATATATTTTTCTATATATAAATCACCATTACCAAAAGCCGCAAGTGCTTCCTTTTGTGCCATATGATACAACTGTATGAGGTCTTTTTCTTCATGTACTATTCTCATGCCTTTCCCGCCGCCACCTGCAGATGCCTTGAAAATAATCGGGAATCCTATTTTTTTTGCTGTTTTCAAGGCCTCATCTTCATTCTCAACGAGGTTCCCGCTGCCAGGGACGACAGGGATGCCTTTTCTTTTCATTATCTGTCTTGCCTTTGATTTGTCGCCACCGATACGAATATTCTCAGAAGAGGGTCCAATAAAGGTAATTCTTGATGCAGTACATGCTTCGACAAAATGCGGGTTTTCAGCAAGAAAGCCATATCCGGGATGAATTGCCTCGGCATCAGTTATCTCGGCCGCACTGATAATTGCGGGGATATTTAAATAACTTTGTGATGAAGGTGCAGGTCCTATACAAATAGCCTCATCGGCCAGCCTTACCGGCAGGGTATTTTTGTCTATGTCAGAATAAACAACTGCTGTCTTTATGTCAAGTTCATGGCATGCCCTGATAATCCTGACTGCTATTTCACCTCTGTTGGCTATAAGGATTTTTTTAAATAAATTCATGATACAGGTTCTATAATGAAAAGAGGCTCTCCGTATTCGACAGGATGACCATTTTCTATAAGAATTTTTGAGATAATGCCGTCTATATCACTTTCAATCTCATTCATGAGTTTCATCGCCTCAACAATACATAAAACCTGGCCCTTTTTAACATTACTGCCTATTTCAACAAAGGGAGGTGATTCTGGAGAAGGTGATCTGTGAAATATACCGACGATCGGTGAGGTAATCGTCACAAGTTTATGTTCCTCAACAACTTCCTCTTTTATTGTCTCCATCTCAGCAGCAGATCTTACAACAGAGGGTGTTGTCTCGAAAGACGATATGAATTTTTCTCTTTTGATTTTTAGTTTTGCTCCTTCTCTTTCAACCTGAAGTTCGGTTATATCCGTATCCTGCAAAAGCTCTATCAAGTTTTTGATTTCTTCAAGTTCCATTACTTTATCCTTTCAATGTATTCTGAGGTTCTTGTATCAACTTTTATAATATCTCCTTCATTAAGATGAAAAGGAACTTTAACGGTAACTCCTGATTCCAATACGGCAGGCTTGCTTCCACCACTTGCCGTATCACCCTTCACCCCTGGATCAGTTTGAACGATTGTTAACTCGACGAATGTTGGCAATCCCACAGCAAG
>CAYFXR010000103.1:0-15910 GCA_964347155.1 uncultured Nitrospiraceae bacterium
AGTTTTTCAAGGTATACCCTTTTCTTAAAAAGATGTGCCCAGGAGATATTAACCGAAATTTCCTGAATAAAGAGGGGGATTGAATTTCCTTTCTTAACCCTCAGCTTATGCACAAAGAGTTTGCCTGTAAACGTGTTGAAATCAACATCGTCAATAAAGGCCTGCTCTGCACCTTGTGTAATAAGCACACGTTTGATGCCATATCTGATTCCATAAGGGAGGAGTGCCAGAATCAAAACGATAAATATTAGAATTACAATTAATACCCGTAACCCTTTAACTGATATGCCTCTATTAGTGTGATATGTTGTCTGATTGTTTTGACCGTTCATTATACTGATTTCAATATAACGTTGATTCAGACTCTTAATTCATATATGATACCCGGTTTCGTTTTATTAAGTGACGGAAATTTTCTTTAATGACATTATATATCAATCCGGGGAATATACAAGTTAAATGACACAGATTAGGTATTAATTATTTTTCTCTGTTTTGACATGAAGAGGCGGAGCCTGTCCCTGTTTATCCTGTCCCATGTAAAGGGTAACGTGAGGGAATGGTATCTCTATATCGAGTTCATCAAACTTCTTCTTCATTCTCCTGTTAAATTCCCGTCCTATCCTCCATTGTTTTATTGGTATTGTTTTTGTACGGGCTTTTATTATGATTGCGGAATCCGCGAACTGATCAAGCCCGAGAATTTCAATCGGTTCAAGAATATCATCCTTGAATTCAGGATCTGCGCGCAGCTCTTCATCGATCATTTTTACTACTTCAATGACATTGTCAACATCTTCACGGTACGCGACACCGATCTCAAATACATAGCGTGAGTATTCTTTGGTCATATTTGTCACAATATCTATTTTGCCGTTACGGACATAGTGAACGTTTCCGGCCAGGTCCCTGAGAATAGTCATGCGAAGATTAACTTTTTCTACAAGTCCGCCTTTCCCGGCGACCTGCACCACATCATTGACGCGAATCTGGTCTTCAAGGAGTATAAAAAAACCGCTGATTACATCCGATACCAGATTCTGCGCTCCAAAGCCCACAGCAAGACCGATGACCCCGGCAGCTGCAAGTACCGGGCCGATCTCTATTCCCAGTTCCTTGAGAACCATCATGGTAGCAACAACAAGTATTATCACTTTCAATACATGGCTTATAACAGCTCCAAGGGTTTCTGTTCTCTTTTGTGCCTCAGCATCCTTCTGCCGTTCTGTAAACAGTGAAACAATCCGGTTTGCAAATATGCGGGCCAGTTTCAGGGCAATCAGAGTGATTACAACCGTAATAATTATTTGTATACCGCTTGTTAATAGCCATCCCCAAAATTTCTTAATAAATACATCAATATCCATTTTTCTTGCCTTCCTCCCTGTAATATGCTGAATGTTAATCCAGTAGTGAATTTACAAAATCCCAGTTAATCAAATGCTGTATAAAGGTGCTTATATAATCAGGCCGTCTGTTCTGATAATCAAGGTAGTATGCATGCTCCCATACATCTACAGTCAACAGCGGCTTAAGGCCGTGAGCAACAGGGGTATCGGCATTGGAAGTCTTCATGATCTCCAGACGCCCCTCTTTCAGGACCAGCCATGCCCAGCCGCTTCCGAATTGCGTTGTTCCGGCATCTTTTAATTGTTCCGCGAATTTTTCGAAGCTTACGAAATCTGCTTTTATTTTCTCTGCTATTGCACCGGATGGAATACCCCCTCCGCCGGGTTTCATACACTGCCAGTAAAAAGAGTGGTTCCAAACCTGGGCTGCATTATTAAAGATCGCTGCTCTTGAAACGTCATTTACCGTTTTCTTGATTATCGTTTCCAGGTCTTTACCTGCAAGGTCAGTACCTTCAATGAGCTTATTTGTCTTTTCAACATAGGCATTATGATGTTTTCCATAATGAAATTCTATTGTCCGCTCACTGATGTGCGGTGCCAGAGAGTTCGTTTTAAATGGTAATTCGGGTAATGTGATATACATAGTTCCTCCTTTTTTTAAGAGTTTTTTATAAATCAACTTTAAGAATTTCTTTGCCGCTGTTATGCATTCTTTGATATATTATTCTTTTTTTCCTGTCATTCTATGACAGATATTGCTTCTATTAAGAACCTGTTAATACAAATTATATCAGGAATTCTGGACATTACAAAACTCGTTAAGAAACTGATAAGCTTTTAATAGAATTTATGCCTTAACATTAATGGAGGGTTTTTAAGAATTCCCTGTATTCCTGAGACGTTTCTAAAATTTTCATGCCTACTATATTCTCCAATGCATTAGGGATTTGTCCGTGTATCCTTATTACTTTACATTGGAGATCAATTTTTTCTCCTGAAGGAGGCACAAAATTTACCACAAATAACATTCCATTAAGAAGCTCACAAATATTCTGATCAGCATGTATATGAATGCAAATTCCGTCATCGGAAAAATCTTTTATTATGCCTTTATAGTTTAGGCTTCTTGAAACAAGCATAGCATTCATATTATACATTATTCTCTTTGAGCGTCTTTTTTCCATAATAAAATTATATCACGTTTTCATTTGCATGATCGGCGACATATCAAAAATATGAGCATGAAATCCTTTAAGTATGACATGTAATCCATTCTTGATCAGATCATTTCCCTTTCTTATATATTTTTGATCATTTAATTCGTCGCTGAAGACATAATCTGTATGAACGTTAACTTCTTGTTGCAACGGTATTATGCCCTGAGCCTTGTGCCAGCCTAAATTCACTACAATAAGTTTCAAAGCCATTCTGAGTTTCCACGAATGCGCAATCATATTAGCATAACTCTCATCAGATGCCGGTAACACATCTTTCAGATTCCACTCTCCATTAATAAAGGCATCATGTCGCGTAATGTGAAATATTTTCTGATACAGTGTTCTTATGTATTCATCCGGTTTTCCCTTGCGCACCCTTCTGACCTGAACAGGTATCCTTATCTTTTTTCCTTCCAACTGCCCCTGATGATATAACTTCATTCCGGGCACTGTAGAAAATAAACTTATTATTGCATGCAATTTCTCTCTATCAAAAACTTCGGCGCTCCTTGGTTCGTCATGGTTTTCTATAAAACGAACACACTTTTTCTGATAGGAATAGTCTGCCTTAAGGTGCTGAGCAATCTTCGCAGGTAGTGATTTTCGTAAAAGATCGTAGAACGTTTTGTCATACACATAATCAAACCCCAGTTGCAGCAGATACCGATCTGTATTCCAGTATGCTTCGGCTATCAACAACAGTCCGGGAATTTTTTCTCTTAACTCTTGCCAAAATTCTTTGCCTGATTGAACATGGTTCCCGGGTTTGGCCTATTCCCAGTTACTTGTAAATATTTCGTTCAGGACAAGCATTGCCATATCACATCTGACACCGTCACAATGTTCAGCTATTTTTTTTAGTTCTCCGATCATAGCGATACGCATATGCGGATTGAAATAATTCATCTGGATGACAAAAAATCCATGGATGGTCCGGCGCCGTATGGTTAGGAACGAAATCGAGAATAAGTTTCATATCACGCTTATGTAATTCTTCCCGTATCTTGACTATATCATCCCAATCGCCGAATATTGGTTCAGGTTCATACGACGCTATAGAATATGGAGAACCGGGAACATCTTCATCTGTCCATCCGGGGAGAATAGCATCAAGGTGAGATCGAAATTCCTGGTACTCATGCTCTCCCTGAAATATCCTCATTCCTGCCTTACTTCTCTTCCATATCCCCATAAACCAGACGTAGTGAAGGCCTAAATTTTTGAGATTGTCCCACTCTACATGGGGCACATTTCTTAATTGAAGATTGTTACCATACTTTTGGGATAGCTCATAAAGCCAGGCAGCAATATTAATTTCATAGATTTTTGGGTTATTAATCAATTAATATCCTTGCAATATCAAAGCAATCGATACGGTATATTACTCAGGACGACCCTGTTTTAACAATTGTCTTGCTATAGGTCTGAAGAGGGAAGGGAAAATAATGCTTGCCGTCACTGCTGTTAATATAAGGGAATTATTCATAGAATCGGTAATTAATTTCATTCTGACTCCGAGCGTGCCCGCTACAACCATCATGGAGAGAGGCGCTGAAAGAATAAGAGACATGCCGAGCGCCTCAAGGATCTTTAATCTCATAAAGTAAGAAAACAGAATGGGAAATACATTGCTGACAAACACAATAAACGTAAAGAAAGCTGAAAGTAAAAGAGTTGGTGTGGATTTTAGCAAATCGATATTCAGGTTTGCTCCTACGCCAATGAAGAAAAGAGGAGTAAAAAAACCAAAGCCCACCGCATTGATTTTATCTTCAAATTTTCCCTTGCTTTTAAAAACATAACTGAATACAAGCCCTGCCATAAATGATCCGAGTATTGGTTCCAGACCGCTCGTGTAAGCTATCAAAGCTCCGCTGAAAGCTATAAAAAGCACAAGCCGGATTCCTTCTTCGACAGGATCGTCACTCTCCATTATGCTCTCGACTTTCTTTGGATTCCACCATGCAATGACATAGAGAAACCTCAGAAAGAGGGCAGCAAGCACAAAAAGAAAAATAATTTTCGTGCCTTCCATACTGGCCCTGGCAGTAAATCCGTATCTATGGTAAATATCAATGCCCACCAGAATCAGAATTGACAGTAACTCGCCGGTGAGAGTGACGCCGATAATATCCCGTCCGAGAGTTGTATTGATCATTTTGGTTTCTTTGAGAACAGGGATGATAATTCCTGCTGAAATCATTGCTATAACAATTCCGAGGTAAAACGGGTAACCCATAAGATGAAACAAAAAAGGAGTCATAATCAAAGAAAGCAACGGAATGATTACATACCATGGAAAATTTCTATCTTTTACAAATTTTCGGAGATCGAGTTCCATACCGACGATAAACATGAGATATATCAATCCGAATTCTTTGAAAAGCGAGAACCATTTAGGTTGATTGTTAATAATCAAATTGAACAATATCGCGCCATATATAATTTCGAGCGCGGCAGAAGGCATGCTGAATTTACGTGCAAAAAAAGGAATAAGAGCAGCCCCTCCGATTACAAAGAAAAATATGAAAATCTGATCTTCCATTGAATTACAGGAGCTCTTCAACCACAGGCAGGAGCAATGTTGATATGCTGGATTCCCGTACGATATTCCAGCCTACATCAGGGCTTAGAAAGGAGTGAAACCAGCTTCCCTTCTTCCGTCCCTCGGTGCCTGTGATGAGAAGATTGAAATCAGATAATGAGGCTATTATGGATTTTACAGGGTTACCATTGAGAATTTTTTTATCTACGCTCATTTTGTACATTGAACTTACATCGTTTATGATTTTTTTCATTGCCTGAAACTCATTAAAATCTTCATCAGATGAAATATATTTAGATGGATTAACGAGAAGTGCAGTTATTTCATTATGCAATGATGAAGTTATCTCGAGGGCGGTTTCCATTGTATGCTGTATATTTACTTGTTCAACGCAGGGCACACATGCTTTTTTATAGGGAAAAGTTCCCGAAGTCAAAAAGAGGGGGCAATGAAACTTTTGGATTAAAGAATTCAGAGAAATTTTGCTCCTGGCAGTTTTGAAAAGACTAAAGATGGATAAGGATAAAACCTCTTTTGCCATAACAATGATTCCGTGATCACCCTTTAAATCACTGACTGTTTCCTCGATCGCGGGGAGAGCGGCGCGTGAGGACTTTTTTATGTCAAAATTTTTAATGTTGTTTTTTTTGATAAATTCATCAAAAAAATCTGCCTTGCGGGTCGCCTTTTTTGAATAAATAAAAATCATTCTGTTCAGGGGAAAAATCGAAAAAAGATAATCGAGTTCATGGAAAAAGTTTTCTGTTTCATGACCGGTCAGATATGAGACAGCGGTTGAGCCGTATTCGAGGGGAAATCGCTTAAATTTAAAGGTTAGTATTTCGGACACAGTTTTCAGCACAGCAGGTTCGCCTAGGATTACCACCCTGTCTCTTGGTTTGAGTACCGTGTCCCTTTTGGGTACAAGGATATTAACATCCCTGTAGATGAGTCCTATTCGCCATCTCAAAGGCGTAAAGGTATGCAAAGGCCTGTTGGCAAGCCTTGAGTGAGGATGAACTTCTACTTCAAGGATTTCTTCTTTACCGAGCCCGATTGCATGCGCTGTACGGGATGCTTGCGCTAATCTGTTACGTATAGCGACAGCGCTTGCAGTGAAGACGCTTTCAACTTCAACACCAAGTTTTTCCAATGTTTCTATTCCGGTATTTGTGGTACCGATTGCTATGACTCTCTTTGCATCGAAATGTTCCTTAAGTATTCGAGCTGTTTCAATATTGACCTTCTCTGTTGTAGTCGTAATGATTACTCCATCTGATTCGGCAACTCCGGCCTCTCTAAGCACAAGCCTGCTTGTTGCATCCCCTAGGAAAAAAGAGCAGTCATCGCGGATTTTCTTTGCCGTTATCTCACATTCGGAATTCACGTCGATACAAACTAAATCAATATCCTTGGAAATTTTTTTGAGCAGCTCCAGTCCTATGCTTCCAAGCCCGATTATTATATATTTATTCCGCTTCATTGTGGAAATCGCGTTCTGTATAAAAATAATACATCGATAGTCTTCGATAAAAAAGCGTAAAGATACATCCTAAACCTGTTTCAGCATCCAATAAAAACGATAATTTTTAGACCCTGGAACAATCATGAATCAGATTCAGGATAATTGAAATTATATCAGGAATTCCAAATAGTACAAGTGTTTTTAATAAACTGATCATATTTTCATTTTCTGGTACGGGTCGTGATTCCCCTCATAAGCCTGCCTAGAATATCGGCACCGGTGATCATACGCTTTTCATCGCTCCACAGGAGGATGACATCATGGTCAATAACGTCATCTTCAGCGGTTTCAGGACGTACTTTGAGCTGCCAGATAACGCTTCCCAGCTTTGTAAGAGGATTCTTTACAATGATCGGCCTGTGACAGAAGGAATACGGCTGAAAAAGCGTGGAATCAAACAAGGCAGTCCTTAAAAAACCGTCGGCATCAAGAATAAGGTGAGGCTCGTAAGTTTCATCGGTAATAATGACCCATTTTTTCCCCGAGGATTGTATCTTCTGCATGAAAGGGTCTGAAGGGGTTCTTTCAAATTGAGGAAATACAGGGAAACCGCGTTCAAAGGGTAACTGAATAATGCTTTTCGGATCCACGTCCTCTCCCTCCTGGCTGATGCGGAGATCGTCAAAGTCCAGAAAATTCAGGGCGCCCAGTCCTTCAATACGGTCGATATCAACATCGCTTGCTTCGATATGCTTTTTGATTACTTCTCTCATATCACGCTCACGGAAGTAGTGGATGCCTTCAGGACCGAGCCATGCATCGAGCATCTTTGCAGTTGGTTTTGCCACCGGATAGAGAATGATCTGATAAAGCTTGAATATGGGCAACAATAAGGAAGCCATCTTCAGGGCATGTCGGGAGAAATAGGCCTGAGGCACGATTTCGCCTAAGAGGGTGATGATAAATGTTGAAAAAAAGAACGCTCCCACCCCTACCATTACGGAATCAGAAAGGAGAGCCAGAAGCACGTTTACGCTTACATTACCCCAAAGGACTGTTGTGAGTGTAAAATTTGAATTCTTGCGGAGTTCAAGGACCTTACGGGCGCCTTTTCTACCGCTCTCTGCTTCAACCTCCAGCCTGAGCCTTGTCACACTGAAAAGGGCTAAATTCAGCCCTGAAAACATTGCGGACTGGGATATGCAGAATGCTATGCCCATCCAGATAAATGATTCCATATTGACGTGTTATGTAATGAAACTTTCTCTTGAGAGCTATTGTAGCAGATTTTTTTTCAAAAAGTGTTTTCCGGTAATTACATGAAAAATTTTGATAGACAGATAACTATATTATTGATAAACTTGTCAATAAGATCGCAGAATTTTTATAAATTCCGTACAGTATATTATTGATTAATATAATGACTTCACATTTAAATCAGGGGAGTATAGAATCAGTCAGGGGAAGCGTGGTAGATGTGTTTTTCCCCGTGAAGCTGCCGGGAATAAACAGCGAACTGCGTGCTGGTAGTGGAAAAAATATTATAATCGAGGTGATGACTCATCTGGATGACCAAACAGTAAGGGGAATTTCGCTGAATGCCACGAGGGGGCTGTACCGGGGAACGCCGGTATTTGATACGGGACGTCCGCTCAGTACGCCTGTCGGGAAAAAACTGCTTGGACGTATGCTCAACGTATTCGGGGAAACCATAGACCGGAACGAAACGCTCTCCGATGCTGAAATGCGATCCATCCACCGCGATCCGGTGCCCCTTAGCCAGCGTTCTACTTTTTCCGACATATTCCTTACAGGCATCAAGGCGATTGATGCCCTTGTCCCGCTTGAAAAAGGCGGCAAGGCCGGCCTCTTCGGTGGAGCCGGTGTGGGCAAGACAGTGGTGATCACCGAGATTATTCACAACATGGTCGGTATGTACGAGGGAGTCAGTCTCTTTTGCGGCATTGGTGAAAGGTGCCGTGAGGCGGAAGAACTCTATCGTGAGATGGCGGCTGCCGATGTACTGAAAAACACGGTTATGGTGTTCGGTCAGATGAACGAGCCGCCGGGGGCGAGATTTCGTGTGGGTCATACGGCCCTTACAATAGCCGAGTATTTCAGGGACATGGAAAAACAGGACGTGCTTCTCTTGATCGACAATATTTTCAGGTTCATCCAGGCCGGCTCCGAGGTTTCGGGACTTATGGGCCAGTTGCCCTCCAGGGTCGGCTATCAGCCTACACTCGGGACCGAACTGTCGGAGCTTGAAGAGAGAATATGCAGCACAAAGACAGGTTCGATCACCTCAGTGCAGGCGGTGTATGTCCCTGCCGATGATTTTACGGACCCGTCGGCTGTTCATACGTTTACGCATCTTACCGCATCAATCGTTCTTTCCCGCAAGAGGGCAAGCGAGGGACTGTATCCTGCTATTGATCCGCTGCATTCAAACTCATCCATGCTGATGCCCCATATCGTCGGAGAGCGGCACTATCGTGTAGCGCAGGAGATAAGAAGAACACTTGCATACTATGAAGATCTGAAAGACATCATCGCCATGCTCGGGCTGGAGGAGCTTTCGCAGGATGACCGGAAGATTGTGAACAGGGCGAGGAGGATCGAGCGGTTTCTGACCCAGCCTTTTTTTACCACTGAGCAGTTTACGGGAATGGAAGGAAAAAGGGTGGCGCTGGAAGATACGATTTCAGGATTTGAACGTATTCTCAATGACGAGTTCTCGGACTATCCCGAGAAATCTTTGTATATGATCGGCAGGGGGGAGGAGGCAAAGAGCGCATGAAACTGAAAGTTCTAATGCCCACAGAGGTACTCATCGAGGAAGAAGCGGCCCAGGTAACGGCGGAAGGCGAAAACGGGTTCTTCTGTCTCAAGCCCAGGCATATTGATTTTGTATCAGCGCTTGTACCGGGGCTGCTTTCTTATGTAAATACAGCCGGCAAAGAAGTATTCGTGGCTGTCGGTGAGGGGGTACTGGTAAAATGCGGGACCGAAGTCCTTGTATCGACGACGCAGGCGGCTGCAGGCCCTGACCTCGGGACTTTGAGAGAGATGGTGGAGAAGCAATTCAGCCTTTTGGATTATAAGGAGAAAAGCTCCCGTACAGCTGTGGCAAAGCTGGAGGCGAATTTCGTCCGTAAGTTTCTTGAGCTTGAAAAGGAGTAAATGATTAATACAGTCTTCTTTATGAGAGAGGGAAATTTGAATTTTGTTTATGAACAGTTTTTTGTTTAATCTCCCTCTTTTGAAAAGGGGGATTAAGGGGGATTTTATAATAAAATGAGCGACAAATCCTCCCTCAACCCCGTTTACTAAATGGGGGACTATATGAGTTTTGAATGTAACGTATCATGAATGATTTACAAAAGAACAAACAGCACAAAATAATGGACGATCTTGCGCGAAAGGTGCAGAGAAAGGAAGAGCGCAAGATAAAGGCGCGGGAAGAGCAGGACAAGGGCGTATGGTTCGGACTCGGCATGTTTGGCCTTGTTGGCTGGTCTGTGGCAATTCCTACGTTAATATTTCTCGGAATCGGGATATGGATTGATAAGAAATGGCCCTCTCAATACTCATGGACTTTGATGCTGCTGGTGTTCGGCGTGATTGTCGGGTGCTGGAATGCCTGGTACTGGGTGAAAAGACAGAGCAGAGGGGAGTAATATAAAGTACGAATGATGAAATAACAACAATGAATACCGAATACCGAATGACGGATGGATAACTGGTTTGGATATGTAATTACGTTTATTGCAGGAGCAGTAATCAGTGTTTTATACCATACGGGTTTGTGGTGGACGGTCAAGTCG
This sequence comes from uncultured Nitrospiraceae bacterium, assembly GCA_964347155.1. Lineage (GTDB taxonomy): Bacteria > Nitrospirota > Thermodesulfovibrionia > UBA6902 > UBA6902 > CAYFXR01. The sequence continues at coordinate 10,407 of CAYFXR010000103.1, forward strand.
CTGCAGCAATCCCGCAGTCCGGTACTGCTTAGCATAGGGAGCTTTTATCTGCGGACGACGGTTACCGTAGCTGCATTTTACATAGTCATGCAGAACGACTGGAAACGACTTGTGGTTTGTCTGATGGGATTTATGATTACGAAGTTTATGATAACGCGAAGAATAAAGAGGGTTAAGAATGTTTAATAATGTCATTCCAGGCTTGTTCCGGAATCTCAGGGATAGTTAAAAGACAGATACCTGCATTCGCAGGTATGACAAATGCGGGAATAACTAATGTTATGGAAATAAGTCCTGATACAGTGATTCTCTGGCAATGGGGCGTCTTTAAAATTAATGCAACGATTGCGTTCACGTGGGGCATTATGGTATTTCTTACAATCGGTTCATGGCTCGTGACGAGAGAGCTGTCTACAGGCACAACCCTTTCCCGGTGGCAGAACCTTCTTGAAATCATCGTGAAGGGAATGAATGACCAGATCCGGGCGATAAGCCGGCGCGAGTCATACCAGTACCTGCCGTTTGTTGGCACCCTTTTCATGTTTATTGTGGTTTCCAACCTGCTGACGGTCTTTCCCTTCTACGAACCACCCACGGGTTCGCTTTCAACAACCGTCGGCTTGGCGCTCTGTGTATTTGTAGCTACGCCGATATTCGGAATCATGAAGGGAGGAGCAAAGGCATATTTCATTTCGTACTTTAAGCCGACGTTCTTCATGCTGCCCTTTAACATAATCGGGGAAATATCCCGGACAATTGCCCTTGCGGTCAGGCTTTTCGGAAACATTATGAGCGGCTCAATGATAGCGGCGATACTGCTTTCCGTCGTGCCTCTGGTATTCCCTGTTATAATGCAGGCACTCGGCCTGATCACCGGCCTTGTCCAGGCGTATATATTCGCCGTGCTTGCAATGGTATACATCGCCTCGGCAACGCAGGCCCATGAGAAAGGGGCTAACGATAATTCACTTGACGCCTCCGCTCAGAACGACAGCGTTATCCCCCCTTTGGAAAAGGGAGGCGTACAGCCCCGTCGGGGCAACGCTTTTATACGGGGTGAGGGGGGATTTTCAGATAATAAAGAAGGAGGAAAGGAATAATGGACACTCTCAGTCTTATCGGCATCGCATCCATCGTAACCGCGGGGATTACGATAGCAATCGGCTCTATAGGCCCTGCTCTGGGGGAAGGAAAGGCAGTGGCGCAGGCGCTCCATTCGATTGCACAGCAACCCGATGAAGCGAACGTGATTACGCGGTCTCTGTTTGTCGGTTTGGCCATGATCGAATCTACCGCTATTTACTGTTTTGTAGTTTCAATGATCCTGATTTTTGCAAATCCCTTCTGGAATTATTTCATAAAGAAAGTCGGGGGATAAGCTGTGATTGACTGGTTTACGGTATCAGCTCAAATAATCAATTTTCTCATACTCATATTTCTGCTGAAGAAATTTTTATACGGCCCCATTATCAGGGCGATGGACAAGAGGGAGGAGACAATTGCCGGACGGCTGAACGAGGCAGGCCGGAAGCAGGATGAGGCACGGGAGGAAATTGAACGCTACAGGAGGAAAAATGAGGATTTTGAGTCGCGGCGGGCGGATATGCTTGCTGAAGCAAAGGCAGCTGCAGAACAGCAGAAAAAAAAACTTATTGCCTTGGCACGGAAAGATGTCGATGATATAAAAGACAGATGGCGTGAAGCCGTCAGTCAGGAAAAGCAGGCCTTCCTCAGAAACCTCAGGGACAGAATAGCGACTGAAATATACGCTATTGCAGGAAAGGTATTTTCCGATCTTGCTGATATGTCCTTTGAGGAACATGTGATAGACACGTTCCTCAGGAAATTGAATACTCTTGATCAGGAAGAACTCGACATAATAAAAACAAAACTGAAGGTTTCTGGAGATGGTATTACCATTGCAACTTCATTTGAAATACCTGAACAGAAACTGCGGGCAGTAAGTGAGACGGTACGGCGGATTACCGGCACGGATTTAAAGCCGGAATTTGTCCTGTCAAAAGACGTTCTGTGCGGGATAGAGCTGAGGGCAAAAGGATACACGCTTGGATGGAATGTGGATGTATACCTGAAATCCCTTGAAGAGGAGTTCGGAAGGGTGCTGGAGTGATAAAAGAAGACGGTAACCTTGACTCATTAATTTCCCAAACGTTCACTGTCTTTGACCGGACACTTGAGAAACACAGGTTTGAGCCGTCCGTTCAGGAAACAGGGAGGGTGAAGTCTGTCGGAAAGGGAATAGCGCGCATCGAAGGTCTCCCCCATGTCCAGTCAGAGGAGCTGGTCATCCTTGAGGGCGGCGTTCCCGGCATGGTCTTTAACCTCGACCGGGACGAGGTGGGGGTTATTCTGTTTTCAGAAAGTGATGATCTCCATGCGGGCAGTATCATCAAGCGGACAGGAAGGGTAATGGACGTTCCTGTCGGTGATGCCCTGCTCGGCCGCGTCATCGATGCAACCGCCGGGCCTTTGGACGGTCTTGGACCTGTCAGCACAATAGAAAAAAGACCGATTGAGCGGGATGCCCCTGCCATCATGGACCGCGACCCGGTAAGCGTGCCGTTGCAGACGGGGATCAAGGTGATAGACGCGCTTATACCAATAGGACGGGGGCAGCGGGAACTCATTCTCGGCGACCGTCAGACCGGAAAAAGTGCCATAGCTCTGGATACCATAATCAATCAGAAAGACAAAGATGTTCTATGCATTTACTGCGCTGTCGGACAACGAAGCTCATCAGTCGCCAAGTTTATAGACGACCTTCATAAGCACGGCGCAATGGAGTATTCAATAGTCGTATCCACGGCAGGAGAAGACCCGCCGGGAATGAAATTCATCGCACCGTATGCCGCTACGACAATGGCTGAGTATTTCATGGAAAAAGGACGAGATGTGCTCATGATATATGATGACCTTACCAATCACGCAATTGCATACAGGGAACTGTCGCTCCTTTTGAGGAGACCGCCAGGACGGGAGGCCTTCCCGGGTGACATATTCTATATACATTCGCGCCTCCTTGAGCGTTCGACCCATCTGAAGAAGGAGCTTGGCGGAGGCTCACTTACTTCTCTTCCGATCATTACGACAGAGGCACAGAATGTGTCGGCATACATACCGACAAATATTATTTCCATCACGGACGGTCAGATTTACCTTTCGCCCGACCTCTTTCAGAAAGGAATATTACCGGCAGTAGATGTAGGCAAGTCAGTCTCACGTGTGGGCGGCAAAACGCAGCTTCCGGCATACCGGGCGGTAGCGGGAAACCTGCGCCTTTCTTATTCCCAGTTTGAGGAGCTTGAAAAATTCGCACGGTTCAGCACTAGACTTGACGAACAGACCCGGAAGACGATTGAACGCGGCAGAAGGGTGCGGGAAGTATTGAAGCAGGATCAATATAATCCCCTGTCTGTTCCCGGACAGATAGCCGTACTTCTTGCCGTTACCGAGGGACTGTTTGATGATATTCCTGTTAATAAAATCGATGAAACAGAAGAAAAGATACGCTCTGCTGTTACGGCAAAACTTTCCGACCTTTGTCTGAAAATAGATAAAGGTGAAAAAATGGGAGATGAGGATAAGAATGCGATAATAAATGCAGCAAAAGACGCGCTGGCAGGCGTATAGGAGGGCGGCGTTGCTGGGCCTTTCGGTCATATACCATGCAATCCATCGAATCGATCAGAAAAAACATAAAGAGCGCCGAAGACCTCCGGGATATTGTAAAGACAATGCGGACCCTTGCGGCGGTAAATATCCACCAGTTTGAACAGGCGGTCCGGTCTCTCGGTGATTACTACCGTTCCGTTGAAATGGGATTTCAGGTTGTTTTAAAGGAAGAAGCTGTAAGCGCCCTTGAACAAACTGGTACAAAAGGCGTCACATATTACGTCATTTTCGGTACTGACCAGGGGCTCTGCGGCGGCTTTAATGATCAGATCGCGGACTATGCATTCAGTGAGATCACCAAATGGAAAGGCCATGCTGAGGGCAATGTCCTGGTGTGTATTGGAGAACGCACACTTGCCAATATTGAGGAGAGGAAACTGAAGGTTTCCGATATCTATCCCCTTCCGGGAGCATTATCTGGAATCACGCTTTCAGTCCAGCAGATCGTGATGAATATAACGGACCTGCAGATGAAAGGAAAAATCAACAGCGTGGTTCTTTTCCATCACAAACTTACATCACAGGTCACTTACCGTCTGCAGACGGTTAGGCTTCTTCCCATAGACCGAGCGTGGATAGAATCAATTCAAAAGAAAAAGTGGCCGACCCGTGTGCTTCCGACTTTCACGATGGAGAGGGACGGTCTCTTTTCCTCTCTTTTCCGCCACTATATCTTCGTCTCTCTCTTCCGCGCCTTTGCCGAGTCGATGGCAAGCGAAAATGCGGCGCGCCTTCTTTCGATGCAGTCGGCTGAAAAAAATATTAATGAACGGATAGAACAGCTTAATGCCCTCTACCGGAGCGAACGCCAGAATGCTATTACGAGCGAGCTGCTTGATATTGTGTCCGGATTCGAGGCATTGCAGGAGGAAGCATAACACCTTTCAGCAAGCAATGAGCACAGGAGGTATAATGATAGTGTCTTTTGTAAAATACAGGTATATAATACTCCCATTTGTCAAACGTATATTCGTCACCTAAAAAATGCAGTTAAATAATGCAGGCGTTGGAAGAAAATTTATTTCTCGATACCTTGGACGCAATTCCTACCGATCTAAGGTAAATATTTCTGTTCCAAGCTATATGCATAATTTAATAATAGATCTATCGAATTAAATAAATTTTATTACAATGTCTGCATTATTTGAGTCATCGAAAATCTCACCTCCACAGATGCTGGTGCTGGGCTTTTTTGTCACAATACTCATTGGCACGGGGCTGCTGGTTCTTCCCTTTTCTACTGCACAGGGCATAACCTTTATAGACGCTTTTTTTACTTCCACTTCTGCGGTATGTGTGACAGGTCTTATAGTTATGAATACCCCGGTGGATTTCACCATGTTCGGCAAGATCGTTATTCTTGTGCTTATTCAGATAGGCGGTCTCGGATATATGTCAATGGCTACATTTATTGCATTGCTTGCAGGAAAAAAAATAGGGATGACACAGCGGATTCTGATCAAGGAATCTCTCAATATAGCTACGTACGAGGGAATTGTCAAATTGATGAGGGGCATGCTCTTTTTTGTTTTGCTGGCAGAAGGACTTGGAATGGTGATGTTGTATTCTAGGTTCCTGAATGAATATCATATCGGAGAGCCTCTTTTTCAGGCGGTATTCCATTCAATATCTGCGTTCAATAATGCAGGGTTCAGCCTGTTTGAAAACAGTCTGATGGATTATCGCAGTGATATTACAATGAATTTTATTTTTATATCGCTGATTGTTCTGGGTGGAATAGGATTTACTGTTATTGACGATCTATACGGCTGGTTTATGGAAAAAGGGAGAAAGGTGATGCTGCATACACG
>CAYFXR010000104.1:0-4304 GCA_964347155.1 uncultured Nitrospiraceae bacterium
TCATAGCTCTCCCATAGTTTGATGAATTGGGCTATTAATGAAGAAACGATCTTTAAAACCCTGAGATCATCATCTACATTCCCCTGTTTTTTTGAATAAATCCTGTCTACACTCAATACTCCCAAGACTTCGTTTTTAAACATTATAGGAACGCACAGGAAAGAAATCCCGTCTTTTTCAGGTCTTGAACCTGTCTTATCAAGAAACAAGGGTTCTTCCCCGATGTTTGGAATTACCATAGGAATTCTTTTCTCTAGTACTCTCCCTACTATACCTTCGCCAATACGATACTTTCCCTTTTCAATGTTTTGCTTTGAAAGCCCATGTGCAGCAACAATGCGCAATTCTCTTGATAAGGGATCAAGGAAAAATACACAACCTCTCTGCATCTCAAGAAGGCTGCCCAAAGTCGTCATTACCGAAAGGAGGTTCTTATTAAGGTCAAAGGATGTAGTAAGAACTTTGCTTACTTCAAGAATGGCGTTAAGTTCCCTGTTTTTTCGAACAAAAAGATTAGTTTTTTCTGCACCGGTTTTCATTTTTTATGATAAATAATACTAACATCAGGTCTATTTTTATATCAACAAAAGACAGGAAAAAATATAATAACCTCCCCCTTTGGAAAAGGGGGACTAAGGGGGATTTTAAGGAAATAATTTTTATCAAAAAATCTCCCCTAACCCCTCTTTGCCAAAGAGGGGTATTAAATATGCTTTAAATTTCCTTTGACTTATCACGGAAATGGAGATGCTTTTTTAAATATAACGATTGTTAATTTATGTCTGTATAGGTATAATATTTGTACTAGATACATTCCCTTAAGGTTTCATAAATTTTATCCGAATTAAATGACGTATAAGTAAAGGCAGTCTATAAAAGATGTAAAAAATTCTTGACATAGTTGGGTAGATTACTTAAATTAAAATTTACATGTTGTAAATAGGATATATGCATTATACCTAGTAAAACCCTGTTTTCTATACGAACCCAGACAATAATAAGACGCATTAATATGGTGCTTGATATGATTTATAATAAATATAATTTTCTGCGGAGTTTTAATGGCAGATTGTTGTAATACCGAAAGAGAAGTAAGGATTAAACAATATCAGCTTGATCAGTGGATAGTCACTGAAACTACCCAACAGACTTTCAATCCTGACGATATCCTGTATACCCCAGAATACATAAAAAAAAGGAAAAACGGGGTTTTCATCCTCATAGATCCTAAGTCACCTAACTGGATAAGCGTAAATAATACAGGTGCAGATATTATTCAGCTTTGTGATGGAAAGCATACATTATTTGATATTCAGGAAGCTATTTGTAAGAAATACAAAGCATTTGATAAAGAAAAGGTTAAGCAAGATATTTCAGAATTTCTTGGTGCAGCCGGATTACTTGAGTTTGTATCCGATACCAAGTTTGAATGGCCTGAATATACCGGAAGAAGCAAGGCAATTGCTCCAAAAAAATTAGATGAACTTTGGATTTACTACACTCTTGCTTGCAATCTTAAATGTAAGCATTGTCTTGTAAGCGCTGGAAAAAGCCTCAAAAATGAATTAACATTGGATGAGTGGAAAGGGGTTGTTGATGAAGCAATTAAATTAGGTGTTAAAAGACTTTACATTACAGGAGGCGAGCCGTTTATAAAAAATGGCATCTTCGAACTTATAAGATACATTACAAAGACAAGAAAGCGCGAGTTAATTATCCTCACAAATGCCATGCTTTTTGATGACAAAAAGCTGGCAGACTTAAAAAAGGTTATGAGCCCTAAAGTTATCCTTCAAGTCAGTCTGGAAGGCCCAAACGCAGAAATCCATGATAAACTTCGCGGAAAAGGGAGTTTTGATAAAACGGTAGAAGGAATAAAAAAACTTATGAGTATAGGAATAACGCCTATAGTATCAACTGCGATAAATAAATACAACGAGAAAGATATTGTTAAGACGTCCCGGTTCTTATCAAAACTCGGCATCAAGGAACATAACATCCTCTGGATGCATGAAAAGGGCAGGGGTGCACATAATGTAAATAAATTGTTTGTACATCCTGATACAATTTCACAGACAATGAAAAAGCTGAAAAGGGAATACAAGGGGGAGGAATTTATTTTAGACAATATTGAATCATTGAAAGTCCGGATACGGACCAAGAGGGGAAGAAAAAATGATCTGTGCAACAATTGTTATGAAAAGGTTTGTGTGAATTCAGACGGTAATGTTTATCCATGTGCATCGCTGAATGGCGATAAAAATTTTAACGCAGGCTCTGTCAGGAAAAAATCCCTGAAAGATATTTGGCTGAATTCAAAGGTTATGGAAAGATGCAGGAGAAATAGTGTCCTGAATAAGCCTGAATGCAGTTCCTGCTATTTTGAGTACTTCTGCGGTGGTGGATGTACTTCTCACAGTTATTACGCAAGTAAAGTTAATACCGGCAAGGGATCTATCACAGCTCAGGATCCCTATTGCCCGACATACAAGGCATTATTTGAAGATATTATCTGGGAACTCGCTTCTGAAGGAGTTATTCCTCAAAATGAAAAAGGATATGTTACTCCTCTTGTCTACAATGCTATGGATGCTAAACTTCCCGGTCACGTGGACGCCGGCATTAAGTCAATTGACAAAAATTTTGAAGTCGGATGCTACCACTGTTCATGCGTACTTTCAGTTGATGTCGAGGATGATGAGGCAGTCTGTAAACCTGATATAAAGGGCCATGTCACCAAGACAGTGAAGAATAAATTCTCCAAAGCTGCCCAAGCCCCGGTAGCTGATTATTATTGTCCTACCGGATATGATTCCAAAGACCTTGCGCATATACCCAACGAAGTCCTCGATGTATCATATGGATGTGGTAATCCAGCTGCCCTGGCAGACATAAAAAGGGGTGAGACGATTGTAGACTTAGGTGCAGGTGGGGGGATTGATTGTTTTATTGCCGCCAAGAAACTCGGCGAAGGAGGTAAAGTAATCGGGATTGATATGACTAATGAAATGGTAGAAAAAGCAACAGTCAGTGCGAAAAAAGTTGCACATGTTCTCGGCTATAACAATGTTGAGTTTAGAAAAGGCAATATCATGGAACTGCCTGTTGAGGATAATTCAGCGGATCTCGTAATATCCAATTGTGTGATTAACTTGACTGAGGACAAAACAAAGGTACTTGATGAAATATACAGAATATTAAAGCCTGGAGGAAGATTTATTATTTCTGACATTGTTTCCAATAAACCTGTACCTGGATATCTCAAAAGGGATAAGGAAATGTGGAATGCATGTTTATCAGGTGCCCTTACCGATAAAAAATTTAAAGAAGTGGCTGAAAGTGCCGGATTTCCTCACACCCAATTGACTAAGAATTACCTCTATAAGGAGGTTGAATATATACAATTTTATTCAATTACCATGAAAGGCACGAAACCCGGAAAGTCAGTTGCGGGTGCTGTGCCATAGTGTAAAAATATATGATTAAACAATCATGCCCCATATGGGCACATGAAAAATGAAAATTACAAATCCCCCCATCCCCCTTTAGTAAAGGGGGGCAAGGGGGGGATTAAAACCTATTTTCGTATTAAAATAAGAAAAGAGGAAGAGAATAATGAGAGTCACTTTAGTCAATGCACAGGTTTTAGACGGCAATAATGTTGTTCCTCCTTTGGGGCTTATGTATATTGCCACTGTTTTGGAAAATGCAGGACATGCTGTACAAATTTATGATGCAGACCCTGAGTATCAGGATACGATTATTAATGAAATAAAGGACTTTAATCCTGACTTAATAGGTCTCAGCTTTTTGACGGTAGGATATCAAAGGGCATTTAAGTTTTGTAAGCATTTAAAACAAGAACTGCCAGATAAAATATACTGCTCCGGAGGAGTGCATACAACCGTTAAACCCGAAAATACGATGAAAGAGTTTGATCTTGATTTCATCGTAATCGGAGAAGGCGAGGAAACGATTGTTGAAGTTTGCGAGAAATTAGAAAAGAAAGAAAGCCTTGCCGGTGTAAAAGGCGTTATGTACCGTGAAAACGGCGGCATGATCGATAACGGCAGAAGAGAGTTGATAAAGGATCTGGACACCATTCCATTCCCTGCAAGACATCTTATAGATATGAAGCCTTATCTCATGCCTCCAGGCATTATTAGAGGCTATGCAGAACAGAACCAGACAACCATTGTTACAAGCAGGGGATGTCCGTTTAAATGTATCTATTGCGGCAGTCATAACATATTCGGAAGAAAAACGAGAAGGCGTTCTGTAAAGAACGTTGTTGATGAGATAGA
>CAYFXR010000105.1:0-14401 GCA_964347155.1 uncultured Nitrospiraceae bacterium
GCCCTTAATAAGGACTCTGTGTCTCCAGCACAGTCCTGGTATTCAAGCCACACAAGGTAAGGCTTTTTGCCGCTTACAGCCTCAGCTATTTTGGGAATAAATGAAGCCGGTAAAGCCAGTGTCGCAGCAATTGCAGTGCAGAATTTCATGAAGTCCCTGCGGGATATGCCTTTTTTTCTGGCCAGAGAATCAATTGATTCCGATACTTCCTGTAATGTATCGTCAAACGAAAAATTCATGAATTCACCCCCCCTTTTAGTTGATTCTTTGAGGAATTTAAAAAAATTTTAAATGAATTGTTCTTAATGGTTTTCTTATCATAAATATTCTTAGTTGTCAATGATTTTTATCTTTTCTCAAGCATGTCTTTTGCGTGTCTGATTGATACCTTTGAGATTTCACCGCTCAACATCCGGGCAATTTCCTCGGTTCTTTCATCCTTTACAATTTTGCGTATTTCAACTGTTGTCCTATCCTTTTTAATCTTTTTTTCGATCTTGAAATGCCCGTCAGCGTATGATGCTATCTGTGGAAGGTGAGTGATGCATATTACCTGATGATCTGATGAAAGCCCCTTTAACTTCTGGCCGACTGTTTCTGCGGCCCTGCCTCCAATTCCTGCATCTATCTCGTCAAAGACGAGAACCCGGAATCGAGTTGTACCGACAGGCAAATTATCTCCTTGAGCCAGAATTCCTTTGAGGGCCAGCATAACTCTCGATAATTCTCCGCCTGATGCTATTTTAGAAACAGGCTTTAGCTCTTCTCCTACATTTGGGGCAATCAGAAACTCTATGTAATCAAGTCCTGTAGCGGTTGCTTTAAATCCATCCGTGGTATCATCCCCGTTTTCCTGTGATATCTGAATGGAAAACTTTGTCCCGGACATGGATAATTCAGAGAGTTCAGTCTCAACCTTTGACTCTATTTTTTTTGATACTGCCTTCCTTTTTCTTGATAAACCATGAGCCGTCACAGTCAATCTTTCTTTCAGTATTTCAAGTTCTTTATTTAATAACTCAAGCTTCTCTTCAGAATGCTGAAGTTCCTCAAGTTCCAGGGCAGCCTTTTCCCTGTAATCAAGAATTTCCTGAATATAACTGCCGTATTTCCTTTTCAGCCCCTTTATATGTTCAAGTCTTTCCTGAGATCGTTCAAGTCGTTCCGGGCTGAAATCGATAGTATCTTTATAGTCTCTTAAAAAGTATGCCGTCTCTTCGAGTAATGGAGCGGCTTCTTCGATAGATTTCAAAGAGTCAATTGCACGGGCATCAATGTTTGAGATCTCTCTCAGGCTGTTAAGGATAGCGGAAAGGTTTGTAATACACGAGGAATCTGAAGAATAGAGAGAATCATATGCATCATTTGCAAGTTCCGCGAGACGGCCGGCGTTGCCCAAAATTTTTACTTCTTCTTCAAGCTTTTCCTCTTCTTGCTGATTTAATTTTGCCGCATCAATTTCGTTTATCTGATATCTCAGAATATCAATTCTTTGAGACCGTTCTTTTTCTTTCTGATTAAGTTCGATGATGTGCTGTTTTAATGCACGTTGTGATTTAAAAATTCTGGAAACTTCCTGTCTGGCAGGAATAAGTCCGCCATATGAATCCAGTATATCCAGCTGATTGTCAGGCGACAGTAAAGACTGATGTTCGTACTGACCGTGAATATCTATCATATCTCCACTGACATCTGAAAGGGTTTGCACACTTACCATGGAGCCGTTTATATATGCCCTGCTTCTTCCCTGGAAGGTAATAATTCTTTTTAAAATAAGACCGTCATCGAAGTCAATGCTGTTATCCCTGAGGAATTGAAGCGTTGAAGGGGCGATTAATTTTTGCGGGATATCAAAGTATGCCTCAACTACCGCCTCTTTTTCGCCACTTCGCACAAAATTGCCTGAAGCCCTTTCTCCGAGGGCAAGACTCAGGGCATGAATGATAATGGATTTTCCTGCCCCTGTTTCTCCAGTGAGGACATTGAATCCGTCTCCAAACTCTACGGTCGCATCATCGATTATGGAGAAATTTTTTATGTGGAGTTCACGAAGCATGTCAGTCCATTGGATGCTGAAATTTTTCTCGCTACCCGCTTCCGTAGGCATGAAGCCCTGACAGCACGAGATTAACTCCAAGGTATGTAAAAATAACGGCAACAAAACCTATTACGGCAAGTATTGCCACGCGTTTGCCTCTCCAGCCGCCTACAAAGCGGGCGTGAAGATAAAGCGCATACACAAACCATGTTATCAAAGACCAGGTTTCCTTAGGGTCCCAGGTCCAGTATTTCCCCCAGGCGCTATTGGCCCATATAGCGCCCATGATGAGTCCGCCTATTGTAAACAGGGGAAATCCAATGGCAATACTTTTATAGGTTATATCGTCGAGCATATTAGGCGTTAGTGAAAGTCCTGACAGGACTTTTTTAAGTCCGAGACCGAATCGCCAGATAGCAGAGATAAATGCGATTGAGACGATCCAGCTTACTGCAACGACGCTTCCTGAAGAACTTCTAAATGTGGCTTTAAGGAAATGGTTTTGTATTAATTCAGCACGCTGAGCTGCTGACAGACTTAAAAAATCTATCCCCATGCCGATCAACGTGACCAAGAATATCCCGACGATCATGCTCCAGAAGATATAAGTTTTTTCATTTTTGGACTCTGTGATCATGACTATATATGCTGCGGCCGCCCCAAAAGATACGCCAAAAGCTGCATATCCAAGGAAACTCAATAACACATGGAAAAGAAGCCAGTTTGACTGAAGCGCCGGAATAAGTGGCTGAATCTCTTTTGCGGTACCTGATATATCTATAAATAGTAAGGCAAGTGCTGCGATCGGCGTAACAAAAGCACCGAGCGAGCGGTTTTTATATTTGAACTCTACGATAAGATGGATAAGAATAAGTGACCATACAAAAAATATCAGAGATTCGTAAAGGTTTCTCAGTGGAGCCGCCCTTAAGATTGATTCAACAAATCCTGATGTAGGATTGGATGCTGTCCAGAAATAGAATGAATTAATCCACCTTATTAATAGTGCCGTGCTCTGGCTGACAAAGCCGAATATTGTCGTGGTGGTTGCAATTATACCAACGGTGTGATTCCTCGAGACAAGATAAACAATATAGATAATCATTGCAGCTATATAGGCAGCGGCCGAGATATCAAAAAATATAGAACTGCTCATTTTTTACTCCTTCCTTCTATAGCCTGTGATGCACGTGATAATATTTTATCTATTTCCTTTTCAAAAGCCAGTCGGTTTCTATTGGAGGTCCCTCCAACAGCAACCCTTATTGACTTTTTGTCATTTTCAATACATACCCATATTTTTTTGTGGGTGATAAAAAAGCATATGTACAAACCAACGGCGATAGTGATTGAAGCAAGATAAATAAACCACACCCCAGGGTCTTTTGAGACCTGAAGTCCAGTGTACTCCACACCCCAGTAATCTACAAATTTGATTGAGTAACCGTCTGATAAAATTCCTGTCTCAGGGTAACGCTTGAGAATCCATCCTGTATATTTCCCTTTGCCGGGTTCATCAAAGTTTACAGCTACTGCCGGATTAACCATGTTCTCTGAATATGTGGTGAGTGCCCCTGTAAATTTGTCACGTGTCAGAGCCGGCGAAAAATCGGCAATGGTCCCTTTGATTCCGGTCCCGGGGATTTCAAAGGTATCTCCAAATCTGAGCCATATTCGTTTTTCCTGACCACCTTTTGATGAAATATCAAATACAAAATAACCCCTGGCATTTGGGAGCATGCCGTAGTTTGACTGGAAGAAAGTAATTCCCTTGTATGTGAGAGGATCGTTGACTTCGATGACCTTTGTCAGCACTTCCTTCCCGTCTTCAATTATTACGAGTTCGCTTTGAAATTCCCGGGGAGTATCTCCTCCCTGATAGTAATCTGTGTTGTACCAGTTACATTTTATTGTAAAACCCAGCGGAATTTTTTTAGTTGGAGATTTATATGCTACATCGGAAGAGCCTCCTTCGGGCAGGTTTAGATATCCCCCAAATCCAAAGCGGGCTCCGATTATTGCACCGATGAAGATAAGAATTATGCTGATATGTACAATATACACTCCAAGCCGGGTATATTTGTTTTTCTGTGTATAAAGTTGAAGAGAGTTTTCTTCACTGGCCTCAAAAATGTGATATTTTGATGCACGCAGGGCATTACAAAATTCGTCCTTTGCTATACCGAGGGTGGTCTTCAGTCTCACATCCTTTTTTACAGGAAGTGATTGAATTGCATTTGAAGATAACGGCCGTTGAGGTGTCTTGATAAGTCGCCATGTTTTTGGGAATCTCTCAAGGGAACATACAATAAGGTTTATGCTGAACAGGGTGAGGAAGCTGATAAACCACCAGGAGCGGTACATATCCATAAATCCGAGTTTTGCAAATATGTTATAAACGGTTGGGGCTAAGGAATCGCCAAAAAATTTGGCAAGAAGAGCGATATTTTTGGCTGGCTCTGCCTGCTGTTCAACAATGGTGCCGATTATGGATGACAGTGCCAATATGATAAAGACAAAAATGGCGAGCTTGACCGATGCAAAAAAACTCCATATTATCTCAAATATATTTTTCTTTTCTTTTTCTCCCAAAAAACCCTCTCATGGTAAATATAGCTTTTCGTTTATTTTGAAGTCAATGTTGTTAACCCAAATAATGCAGAATTGCTCAAAAAATTATTTAACTCGATGAATTTTTTATCAAATTATGCATATAGCTTTGAATAAAAATATGAACAGGTACATTTATTAAAAATGCGTTTAAGGTATCGAAAAATAAATTTTTTCACAAAATCTGCATTATTTGGGTTAGTCCCTAAATATAACATTGGCAACAGGTATTTTAATATTTTAATAATATAACAATTTATTTGTGAAAAATTTATGAATACGTGAAGAACCTGCTCTAAAACATTATCAGTCATTACAATAAATGTTTCGGGTTTTGCAACATGATTCTTGAGAGATTATCTGACAATTTGTATTAATCCGGTGAAAATCTATTGGAGTTTAAGATACAATACATGCAATGGCAATGAAATGACAGAGTATTTTTGTTTGAAATACCATACAAAAATAGCAGACCGGATTTGTTTTATAAGACCTAAATTAAAGCGATTCGTATATAGATAATAGATGTGCAATGCAGGTGAAAAAATACATAGCGATACCTTTGTGCAGTTATTGTCTTGCTTTTATAATCTTCACCCTTTAGGTATTAGACTAAACATAGCAGTAAGACAATTTCAATATCCAATCGCATTATGAATTTTTGAACCTGCTTTGCACATCTATATGAAATTAAATCGCTCAATTAAGGCAAGATTTATCTTGAGAAAATCAAGCATTGATAGAAAAAGGAGAATGAAATGATCTTTAAAAAAATATCTCTCATGTTGATATCCTGGATTTTGTTATATTCATCTATTCAGGCAGAAGAAATTCCTTTTATAAAAGGAATATACACTAAACTGCCGGAACATCAATTTACATTTGACGGCAAGAAGGTTCAGATAATAGAATTTTTCAGTTTCTATTGCAGCCACTGTTATGAATTTGAAAAATCAATACAGGTTATTAGAGGAAGCTTCCCCAATAAGATTGAATGGAAGGCTGTTCCCATTTATTGGGGTAATGGCTCTCCAAAACCTGGAGAGGCGTATCTTCTGGCAGTTGAAGCAGGAAAGGGCGAGCAGATAAAGAAGGCCCTCTTTGATGCTTACTTCATTGAAAAAAGGGATATAAGTAATATTGAAGTTCTGGAAGATATAGGGACGAATGCAGGACTAGGCTTTGATTTCAGCCACAGGTTGAGGGCAGGTGATAAAGCCAAGGATGTTGGGGATGGAATAATAATGTCAAAGACTTATGATGTGAATGATACTCCTACTTTAATTATTGCGGGCAATTTAAAGACGAGTTCGAGTCTGCTTGAACGTGGTATAGATGCATTAAGGGATAATGTGATAACAATTTTAAGAAGTATTTTCGAAAAAAAATAAGAAAAGATTCCGGGACATGAAAGTTTTTGCCATGGAAACAGCTACGATTGCCGGCAGCGTTGCAATTGTTGACGATGATAAAGGTCTCATTGGGGAGGTGAAAGTAGACGTTAAGATAGCACATTCAGAAAGATTGATGCCTTCTGTCCAGTGGCTTATGAACGCTTCCGGTATTACCATACAAGAAATTGATGCGTTTGCTGTATCCATTGGGCCTGGATCCTTTACAGGGCTTAGAATAGGGCTGAGCACTGCAAAAGGGTTTGCTTACTCAACCGGCAGGCCGATTGTACCTGTGCCAACTCTTGATGCATTTGCAAGGACACTGCCATTTTGCTCTCACATGATATGCCCGATGCTTGATGCGAGAAAAAACGAGATATATGTTGGACTATATAAATGGGAAGACAACGTATGTAAAAAGCTGATGCCTGAAACTGCATTAAATCCCGAAGAGTTCTTGAAAAGGATTAATGAACCTGTTGTCTTTATAGGAGATGGAGCAGAGACATATAAAAAACTCATTATGGATACCTTGAGAACCTATGCTATTATTGCCCCTGCATCAAGAATGTCTCCCTCCGCATCTACCGTGGCCGAATTAGCAATTGAAAAATTAAAACAGGGAATTACCACAGACCCTGTGAGGCTTGCTCCATTTTATATAAGAAAATCTGAGGCAGAGATCCATTGGAAGGGATAGTAATAAGGGAAATGTTGCATGATGACCTCCTGCCGGTCCATGCCTTAGAAGGCCAATGCTTTACCACCCCCTGGGAGCTGCGTTCGTTTGAGTATGAGATCAGTAATAAAGACGCAATTCTTAAGGTCGCAGTTTTTCATAATCAAATCGTCGGTTATGTATGTATACGGTCTATGCTTGATGTCACGCATATATTAGATCTCGCTGTAATCCTCAAATTCAGACGCATGGGTATCGGAAGTATGCTCCTGGAGGAAGTATTAAAAGAGTTAAAAGGATTAAAACCTGATACAAGACGTGTTATCCTTGAAGTAAGGGATTCCAATACAGCGGCTATTAAGCTATACGAAAAATTTGGATTTGAAGAAATAGGCAGAAGAAAAGGCTATTACCAAAAACCTCATGAGGATGCCATTATTATGGGACTAAATATGTGAGAGTAGATGTGAGATAATCCACTATAATCCTACCAAACAAGTATCATAAATATATATATAACAATAATAAATTGGACAAATTCAAAATGTAATGTTAAAAATTAATAAAGGGCGTGGTTTTTTGAATATTTTGTTAAAACGATTTTTTTATATAAAAGTTGTAGGAAAAGCTTTTTATAAATATAGTTAGAGACAAAAAACAGAGGGTTTTTAAGAAAGCGATAAGGGCACAACGATTGTTTATGTAACGATTAATGGTAAGGTCATTTGCCCCGGAATTCTTTAATTCCTCTCCACATTAATTTAACAAGGAAGTACAATAATGGCAAAACGTTCCGAAACCGGAATTGTTAAGTGGTTTGATATTGAAAGAGGGTTTGGTTATATTAAACGTGATAGTGGAGGGGAAATTTTTGTACATTATAGCGCTATTCGTTGTGATGAAAGTGAATGTTCATTAGAAGAAGGTAACAAAGTAAAATTCAGAGTTGTCAAAGGTCCCAAAGGACCCCAAGCGCAAGATGTGATTGTTTTGAATT
Organism: uncultured Nitrospiraceae bacterium; assembly: GCA_964347155.1. Classification (GTDB taxonomy): domain Bacteria; phylum Nitrospirota; class Thermodesulfovibrionia; order UBA6902; family UBA6902; genus CAYFXR01. The sequence continues at coordinate 7,719 of CAYFXR010000105.1, forward strand.
AGGAACTTAATTTTCTTTACCTTATCAGGTTTTTCCAATTAAAACTGAACAGTTAGAGTGATTGAGTATATATCTTGATATACTGCCTAGCATTCCCTTGATCCCTCTCATTCCACTTGTTCCAGCTGCAATTATGTCAGCGTTTGTAGCATCTGCTGCATTGAGAATCTCCACAGAAGGATCTCCAAACTTGGTCAGTTTCTTTATTTTTGAAAATTTGCTGCTCAAGTCTTTTTGCGCCTTTACAATTATTTCCCCTGACTCCTTCATTTCCTTTTCTCTCGTACTGGCTACAATATTTTTTATCCTTTCGTTTATTTCCATGGCAAATCTTTCAGGTATATCTTTAAAAGCAGTTGCTACTACATTCAGTATGGTTATTTCTGTATCAGCAGGAAACGGGATTAAAGACAGTTCTTTTCCTATCGTGTCAGAATGAACAGAGCCGTCTGTGGCAAAAAGGATTTTAATTTTCCCTGATTTTTCTCTTTTAGGCGGTTTAATGATAAGAACAGGTTTAGGTGAATTGATTGCTACCATTTTTGTGACACTACCTACGATGTGTGATCCAATACCTTTTAATCCCCTTGCTCCCATAACAATAAGGTCTGCATCTGCCTCAACCGCTATGTTAACTATGGCCTTATCAGGATAATCTTCTGTAAATGTACTGTTGATTTTTGCTTTAACTGTTTTTAAAATGTTTGCTGCCGAATCGAGAATCTTAGGTACGACAACGTCACTGATTTCTTTGAAATCCTGGAAAAGAGATGCCCATTCACTCATAATGGGTGCCCAGCTTATCACGTGCAAAATAAAAATCTCATCATCAGGTGAAAAATTAAACCTTGTTAAAAATTTTGCTGCTCCTTCTGCGTATTCTGAACCATCTGTTGCAAGTAAAATTTTCATGTGTCCACCTCGAGAAATTATTAGGTTTTTAAATAAAATATGAAAAATTCAAAATTGTATATATTTTATCATGTTTTTTTGATTCTTAAAGAAATTGCCTCCTTTTGACGTATACATATAATAAAAAAAGCATTTATTATCGAAAATAGTATATTTTACTATTTATTTTTATACACTTTCTCGATTATAATCTGCTAAGGAGGTGAATTATGCATTTCTTTCTATTTATTGCCCTTGTTATATTGATAGCATTTGGTATAGTAACCGTGCAAAACCCGACTGCTGTTGTATCCTTAAAATTTATTATATGGACGTTTTCAGATAAACCGCTTCCCATTATACTTGCGGTACCTTTTGCTGCGGGGATTCTGGCTGGTATTTTTTTATTTATACCGACATTATGGAAAAAGTCACGGGCAATTAGAATGCACAAAAAACGGCTTCAAGAGCTTGAAAAAGACTTGTCAATTGCTAACGAGAAGCTGGAAGCAGATAGACCAGATGTAGAAGCGGAAAGTCATAAAGATAATAATTAGTTGCAATCCTCTAAAACAGTAAAGTTTTTTATAACCTTATTCCACTTAAAGCATTTCATGTCGTGAAGCTTTCTGTTCATGACGGAAACTACTACATGTAAGGCATCAGGGAATTCAGGCTCTCCAAATACAGTTTGTGCAGCAAAATCTTCCTCTGAAAAAAATGCTTCATGGTCTGTATGAGAATGGTAAAAAGCTATAATTTCCTTTCCTTGCTCCATTGCAAAAGAGATAATTTTGTCGGCTTCGCTCCTGTTAATCATATAAGCAGTCCGTGCGTTTCTTGGGTATCTTTCAGGATCTTCCGCATGTAGTTTGTTTTGGATATTCTCGCATAAATGAACTGCCTGACTATTCCTGTCACCGGTCACAATACCACAACACTCGTAAGGATACATTTCTAATGCATGTTGGTATATCTTTTCAATAATATTTTTATTAAATTTCATATCTTCAAATTATAATTCAAAGTTGTTCAAAAAAGTTCAAAATAGTTCAAAGTTGTTCAAGAATATTTAATATCGTTAAATTGAGCGATCCAATATGTTACCCCAAAAAATGCAATTAAATAATGCAGGGATTGGAAAAAAATTTATTTCTCGATACCTTAGACGCAATTCCAACCAATCTAAGGAGAATATTTTTGTTCCAAGCTATATGCATAATTTAATAATAAATCCATCGAATTAAATAAATTTTATTACAATGTCTGCATTATTTGGGTTAACCCCCAGTAATGTATTATTTTAATTAGTCCATTTTAAACCATTTTGAACGATATTTGAACAATCTTGCACTATTTTAAACTATCTTATTATATTTCATGACTCAGATAACGGTCACCGCCGTCAGGGAAAATAACAACTATTATCCCTTCTTCCAGTCTTTTTGCTACTTGCAAGGCTCCAACCATTGCAGCACCGGAGGAGTGTCCAATGGGCAATCCTTCTAAAGTGGTTATTTTCTTAACCATCTCATAGGCTTTTTCTGTGTTGACATAGACTGTTTCATCCGGGAAATTCTGGTCATATATCCCGGGAACCAATGAGCTTTTCATATGCTTAAGGCCTTCAATACCATGCATTGCGTCATCAGGTTCAATAGCAATGATTTTTATATCTGGATTAAACGCTCTTAATGCCTTTCCCGTTCCCATTATTGTACCGGTTGTTCCCAAACCTGCTATAAAATGTGTGATTTTTCCTTTTGTCTGCTGAATAATCTCAGGCCCTGTTGTTAAATAGTGTGCCTTCCAGTTTGATGGATTATTATATTGGTCAGGCATATAGTATCTGTCCGGATTTTGATTATATATTTCTTTTGCAAGTTTAATAGCACCGTCAGAGCTTTCAAATGGGCTTGAATAAACTATATCAGCTCCAAACCCTGCAATTATCTTTTTGCGTTCAATGCTTGCATTTTCTGGAATAACAATTTTCGTTTTATATCCCTTAACTGCAGCAATCATGGCATAGGCGATCCCTGTATTTCCGGATGTAGAATCAATGATAGTCTTATCCTTTGTCAAAAGCCCTGCCTCTTCTGCATCTTTTATCATTTGCAAAGCGGCACGGTCCTTGACAGAGCCTGCTGGATTATAGCCCTCGAGCTTTGCATACATTTTTACATTTTTGTTTATACTTTCGGAGATGTCATGCAGACAAATAAGAGGGGTTTTGCCTATTGTGTCCAGAATGTTGTTATCGATTGTATCAATAATATGAGTATTCTGTTTCATATCTAGAGTCTATTCCTTGAATCCTATGTAAAGAGTTTTGTGCTCAAATATCTTTCCCCGGTGTCAGGAAAGACAGTAACGACTTTTTTGCCCTTTCCAAGTCTCCCTGCTACTTTTGTTGCCGCAAAAAAATTAGCTCCCGAAGATATGCCGCATAGTATCCCCTCTGCTCTGATAAGGCTTTTTGTTGTTTGATAAGCGTCTTCATCAGAGACCTTAATGATTTCATCGATAATGTTTTTATTAAGCACGTTAGGGATAAATCCCGCTCCTATCCCCTGAATTTCATGTAGTCCGGCATTGCCTCCTGATAAGACTGGGCTTTTTAATGGTTCTACAGCAATGATTTTTATATCCGTTCCCAGTTCTTTTTTTAATACCTCACCAACGCCTGTAATAGTTCCACCGGTACCAACGCCTGCTACAAAGGCATCGATAATCCCTATCTGTTTAATAATTTCTTGAGCCGTGGTTTTTCTGTGCGCTTCTGCATTTGCCGGATTGTTGAACTGCTGCGGCTGAAAATATCCTCTCTTGTCGGAGAGTTCCTTTGCTTTATCAACAGCGCCAATCATATCCTTGGAGCCTTCAGTCAAAATCAACTCCGATCCAAATGCCTTTAACATATTTCTCCGTTCAATACTCATTGTCTCAGGCATTGTAAGTACAAGCTTATACCTTTTTGCGGCACATACAAATGCAAGGCCGATTCCGGTGTTTCCGGAGGTAGGCTCGATAATGGTATCCCCAGGTTTAATTTTATTTTGATTCTCAGCTTCTTCCACCATTGCGCGACATATCCTGTCCTTGATAGAACGACAAGGATTAAAAAACTCTATCTTTGCATAAATCGCTGCCGAAGCCTCTTTGACCAGTTTATTGATTCTGACCATTGGAGTATTGCCGATTAAATCCAATACAGAGTTGACAGGTTCTGAGTAAAAGAATGATTTTTCCATGATTCTCTCAGGAAGTTAAATGTCAGATATTTATTTTACAATATTTATTAACCCAAATAATGCAGACATTGTAACAAAATTTATTTAATTCGATGGATTTATTATTAAATCATGCATATAGCTTGGAATAAAAATATTCACCTTAGATTGGTTGGAATTGTGTCTAATGTATCGATAAATAAATTTTCTTCCAAAGCCTGCATTATTTAAATGCATTTTTTGGGTTAAACACGTGTAATTAATTTAGTGTTGCAGGATTCTTTCTTTTTTTACGAGAAATCATTATCACGGAAATAAAGATGCTTACGAAGGACAATAATCATTAAAAATTTGATTTTTTATATGCTATAATTATTACCGCTACGTTACGATTTTAGAATTAATAGAATTATAAAGAGAAAATTAAAATTCTATAAGCCGTCATTTTAATTTGAATCAAATTTGTAATTTGAATTTTTTTTGTGGTGTTGTAACTCAGTTGGGGAGAGTTGTTGATTCGACAGGTCGGCGGATTCAGAGGTGTTTTATTTTTATACTAATAACTTTTAACTTATAACTATTAGCTCAAAAATTTGTTGCACAAATTTTTGTGGGGCTGTAGCTCAGTTGGGAGAGCGCTTGAATGGCATTCAAGAGGTCGAGGGTTCGATCCCCTTCAGCTCCACCATTTATTTTCAAGCACTTGCGTGTCATTAAAGCACTCCACCTGAAGCCAGATTGTATAGTTTTTGTATAGTAGGCTTCTCTCCGTCTTTCATATTAATAATCATATGCTAACTGAGTTAGCTTGCAACAATAATTCTTTCAACTCATAACCACCTTTTGGCTTTGATAAGTTGGAGAGATCAGTCAAGAAGTGAATTAAGAGGATGCTGACAGTTGGGGACATGGCTGAGGTTAAAAGATAGGCTCTTGGAAAGCTACTTTTAAGATCAGGTCAGCATCCTTATAAAAATTATATCACTAGAGCGTGGGAATTCAAGAAAAAATAGATCAAAGTTTTTATCAGTTAGTGATAGATTTGGTTATACCGTTGCTTTATTAAAAACACCTGCTTTTCCTCCGAATTAGAGAGGCACACGATTATTGAAAAGACATATTTATCTTTAACATTGGCTGTCTCAAAAATTGTTTATTATAGTTTGAAACATTCAAAAAAAGAGGCTTGGAATAACCAAGCCTTTTTTAAAAAAATTAAAGTCTTTTTTTTAAATTTTCCTTCTATTTCTCCAGTAACGCTTAAATCCTAATAGTGTTCCACCAGTAACAAAGAGGATTGAACTTAGTGGTTCAGGGGTATGTGTTACACTTACATTACTTGCGCCCGGATATCCGGGTTCTTCGCTATCAAGCCCTGCACTGTCATATAAAAGATTTGGTTTCGCGGGATTGTTCTGCAACAGTATATAACGAGTCTTTGTCATCCCCGGATCAATATGACCGAAGTAAATAGCAGCATCATTTGTCGAGTCCACTCCATCCCATGAGTTAGCAGCAAGAACAGTCCCTTTCCAGTCATAGTCATTCTGCTCAAAGGCTAATACGGTATTCCACATAGTGTGAGGGATAGCTGAAGTATCTGTGGTATTTGTAATATCAACTTGAAGCGCGGTGTTATTGCAGGCCCCATATAGAAATGATAGTGCGATATCTTCGCTCCTATCTTTCCACCAGGGACTTGGGCCTCCATGTTCATCAATCAAATTAAGGTTGCCAGGATCAACGTTCAGATTGGCACAATTTGAATCTGTAAATGTCCGTCCAGAAGTATCAAAAAAAGTATCATCAATAGGATTGGCTTCAGCAATACTTGGTGCACACAAAAAAGCAACTATAAGCATTGTTACTGGTAAGAAGTGTTTTATGCTATGCATAACCACCTCCTTTTTTTGAATATTTCGGTTTTTATGGTAGTCCTGCTACCCCTCCCTTCTGCATAGGATTTAGAAGCATAAAGAGCCGAACACACCAGCGGCCTATTCTTTGGTAATTCGGCAAACTGATTCCATAAAAGACTTTGCACTTCTCCTCCCTACGGGAAAGTTTGCAAGGAAAGAAACAGTTATTGTAGTTATGTGAATTTAATCTGTTTTTAAGATAAAGGAAATCTATAGATACTATATCATGAGTTTTATTAGTTGTCTAATTAAAAATACTTATAAATCCCATAATTTTTTAATATATGCGTAATGACGCAAGTATTGGAATTAAGAATAACACCTAATTAATTGTATTTTGCTTAAAATTTGAAAATAAAGACTTCTGGAAGTAATCATGCATTCTAACGAAAACATAAGAATCATTGAAAAATAGAGGAATACTAACGGCATCGAAACCGAAGCAAAAAACTCAATAATAACGGATTTTTGGTGAAACTGGATTTTGCTCTGGACTGAAGGTTTCAAACGGTTATTAGTAAAATTGACCTGCCCCCTGAAAACTAATCCAGAGATAATGTAGAATCTGGATAAGAAAAAAGGGAGGTAGGAATGAGAAAGAAAGGATATAAACCTGAGCAAATCATAAGTAAATTACGAC
>CAYFXR010000106.1:0-4474 GCA_964347155.1 uncultured Nitrospiraceae bacterium
CCTTTTTTGGTAACCGGGCAGCATTCAGGCCCTGGTAATTCAACGGAATATTCTTTTTTAATAATACTAAGCAAATCCATAATAAAAGGGCTTTTAAGAAAATAACACCTGAGCCTACCATCAATAAAGTAATCAATTATCCCCGCATGCCTCAATGTTGAAAGGTGCTGGGAAATGTTTGGCTGGCTTAATTCAAGAAATCCTTCCAGATCACTGACACACTTCACGCCTTTGGAAAGTTCTTCTAAAATGGCTATCCTTGCAGGATGGGCTACTAACTTTAGGATTTCTGATTTTGATATTACATTATTCATATATTAAAATATTATTATATTTTTATATAAATGTCAATGAAGAAGTTAAAAGTGCAAAAGTCAGAAGTACGAAAGTGGTGAGGAATTTTTATTTAAAAAAACTTGTAAATAAGATTATCACACCATACCATTTTGAAAAGTGTGAGAAAGAGGTGATGTAAAATACCCAACTAATTGCGCAAGTGCGCATATTTAATATATTTATAACCATTATAAATTTTTTTTAATTGCTAATATATATTAATTTGTATAAACTATAAAGGTAGCTTTATGTCCTTTTATATCATTTAATATAATAAATAAAATAGAAAAAGAGTAAAACAGAGGTGATATAAAATACCTAACTATTTGCGCAAGTGTGCATATTTAATATATTTATACCCCTTATAAATATTTTTTAATTGCTAATTTGATATATTTATTGTATATTTTAATTAACATTCCTAACTTTGTAGAATATTGTTGTATATCTAATACTTAAGAGAAGATTTTTTGTATTTAAAAAACGTAAATGTAAATAATATAAAGGGATTATAATTTTTTCGGAGGCTAAAATGAAAACAGGCCTTAAGAAGTTTTCGATAGTAGGTTTAGTTTTATTAGCGAGTTTTGTTTTTTTATCAACCAATGCTTCTGCAGCAACACTTGAGGAACCTTACTTTACTTATACAGGTTCATATAGTTATGACTGGGATACGAAAACGCTTTCAACTTCCATAACAACTATAAATCAAATATGGTACACCGATGGTACTGCTGCTCCTAATTATTTCTTTCCACCTTTTACTGTAGATGATCCTCTTATTGGTGGAACATTTACACTTGGTACCCTTATGAACAGTGAAGAGAACACTTTAGTATTTGGGCCATCTCCCGGGGGCAGTATAGGCGATGTCAGCTTTTCTTTGGATTCAGGTGGAACTAACTATTTAACCGCAACCTTAAACAATTTTACAGTAACTCATGATGCATATGGTACCCGGCTCAATCCTGGTTATGACATGTATCATGTAGTAGACATATCAACGAACCCAAGCGTTACGAATTCAAAATTTCTTGATGAAGTGAATAGTTTTGCTACTCCTGTAGGTAATCTTTATATGGATTTCAACGTTACAGCAGGGTCAGAGGATTTCAGCGGGGATAGCAGTGGTACTCTTACAGGAGAGTTTTCAGTTGTTCCTGAACCTGTAAGTTCAATTCTCTTTATCACCGGAGGAGCAACTTTGGCATATAGACATTATCGGAAAAAAAGGAAGTAAGCAAAGCCCTCAATATCGTCCGATTAGATAAAGTTAAAGCGATTTCCTGAAAAGAGTAGTTTGCATTATTATTTAGCAAGAATATTAGCTAATAATAAATATTGATTATTGGCAATGATGATTATTGGCAATGAAAGGAGAAAGAATGAAACAAAAACTATTAACAGCGCTTTTTATAGTATTATCTCTATTTGTCCTTGTAGGCAACGGCTGGTCGACTATTGAACTACCTCATGCTTTTTTTAACGGCTTAATGGTGACCTATACAGACAACCCAGCAGGTGATGATTTGATTTTTGTGTCCACCAAGATCAACTCTGTATTTTACACTGACGGCACTTCCTCTACCACTGATGTTATTATTGGTAAGGATGTTGCAATAGCAGGAGCATTGAGAGACTGCCCGGTTACACCTTGTACCACCTTTACTGATGCAACTTTAACAATAAGTGATGGTGCCGTTACTTACCTTTCTGCAACTCTTAGGGACATTGAATTTACTACTGACGGTGTTCAGTGGTTTTTAAATCCTGGTTTGGATGTTAACAACGAAGAAACCCTCAATTTAACAAATGTATCCTTGAATCCAAATGGTTCTGCATACATACAGGATCTACAGGATGCTTTAGGTTCACAAACTCTTGCCGGTATGCAAATGAGATTGTTTAATATAGTTGGAGATATTAAGGGTAACAGTACAAACGTAATATTGGAGGGTCTAATCGACGGGGTATATGCTCCAAGTAACAACGCTCCGATTGCTGACGCAGGAGAAAACATTACTATTATAAGTGAAATAATTGCCTTAACTACAATTCTAGGGACTGCAACAGATGCAGATGGTGATCCGCTTCAGTGCCGCTGGACGTCTGAAGGAAACACTTTACTGGATTGGACTCCTGTAGTAAATGGTGAATGCCCTCTGGATTTAAGCACTCTTTCAATTGGCGTAGGAACATATACCTTGCTTCTTGAAGTGGACGACTGGCAGGCAATATCTGAAGATGGAATGATATTGACGATAGACAACTCTGCGCCTCATGCAGCTCCAGGCGGAGGGGGCATTTTTGAAATTGGTACTGACGTAATACTGACAGGAAATGTATCCGATTTTGATGGTGACCTGCTGCACTATGAATGGTCAGAAGGGGCAAATGTGCTATGCTCCGGGGATATTCTGGCAAATGCAGGAGGAGATCCTGTCATACTTCCTGCTTGTGTTGTATCAAACCTGGGCCTTGGAATACATACAATCACTCTTACCGCTGATGATGGAGTGAATTTACCGGATAGTAATGACATTACAGTTGAAATAGTGGATACCACAGTTCCAACCCTTACACCTGTAGCAAATCATTATCTCCTCTGGCCACCAAATCATATCATGGTAGACATTGTTATTGAAGCAAACGCAAGTGACGAAAGTGGATTACCAGTTACATTGAGTGCTGCAATTACAAGCAATGAACCTGAAGATGGTTTGGGTGACGGAGATACGGGACCTGACTGGACTGAAGTGGTAATAGACCAGGATACAGGAATGATTTACTTCCAGCTCCGTCGTGAACGTTCAGGCAGTGGTAACGGAAGGATCTATACCGTAGTCATAACAGCAACAGATAGTTCAGACAATATGAGCATGACATCGGTAAATATCATAGTTCCTCACGATGTGAGGAATAAAAATAAGTAGCAGTAGGTGCAACTCATGAGTAATTTAAGGGGAGCATGGAAACATGCTCCCCTTTATTGTTTTTTTCTCAAATTAAAAGCAATTTAATATGTTTAAAGAAATTAATACATATGCCTATTTGCGCATGTAGGAACATTTTTAAAATTTATAGCACTGATAAGTATTTTTAATTAGACAATTATTAAACTTAATGCTATATTGAATAAACTTCCTAATATATCTATGTAAGAATTATTTCTATAACATACGTTTTTTTAACGCTATTCAAGACCTTTTCAATTATCAGAAAAGCTAGAAGTTTTTCACTTTTCAAAAGACGGCGTTCACGTTTATCTAAGCGTTTAGGCTGAATGAAGGTGCATGCCTTCTTACTTTACTATCTTTTTTAAACATTAGATATAGCAGTATTTCTTATTTTGAAGGGGGTTTAAAACTATGAACAGCCATAAAGCAATTCGCTTATTAGTTATTTTATCTCTGGTGTCCTTATCTGTATTTATGGGTCTGGTATATAGTGACAACTCTGTCACTGATGTATCTGATTTGTCTTTATCACAGATAAGTCAAGTGTCTCCTCCTGCAGCGAGTGGCGGACGGAATATTGTTACTTATGTTTCTACAGAGACATTGTTTAGAGGTTATGGCTCATCAAGAGATGACCATGTAGTGAAATATGAATGGGATTTTGATGGGGATGGACAATACGACTGGGAGTCTGCAGAATCAGGATTATCCTATCACACTTATAGGGTTCCGGGTAACTATATTGCTTTTTTCAAAGTCACAGATTCTCATGGCAATTCCAGCATTGATTCCATTGAAGTACAGGTTAACCAAGGAAATGGCAGACAAGACTCTCCTATTAAAAAAGGGAAAGAGGATTCATTAGAGGAGCAGACACGCAGGGCCTCAGAAGTAGCACAAGCAGCAGCAGCAGGAGGTGACGGCATAACAAATAAATATGTTGTTATGATTAACGGTTCCAGTGAAAGCCGCTTTTGGAATGATGTGACTTTTATGTACTCCACTTTGATTGATGATTATCAATTCGCTCCGGAATCGATCTATCTTTTCAATTATAATGGTACCGATACTTACGGTGGAAATCCGGATAACATGATAGATTATCCTGCCAGAACAGTTAATATCGATGCTGTATTCACCGAATTAGGGAATATTGTGGATTCCGATGATGAGCTTTTTGT
>CAYFXR010000107.1:0-11515 GCA_964347155.1 uncultured Nitrospiraceae bacterium
GTGCATTTATAAACGGAAAATCTCATGTGTCAGGAATTCATAACAGGGTTTTTAACAAGATGCCGATTCCCTTATTAAAATTTATCGGCTTATTATTATACAAACATATGGCTTAGAAATAAATGCTGATCTCCTTTAAGAAGCACATAGCAATGAGCATATGAAAAAGAGAGGAAGGTAATAGCTACTTGATGCAATTTAACTCTTTAGAATTCCAACAAAAAAAGGAATTGATACGGGGAGAGGGAAAAATAACAGCTAAAAAGTCTTTGCTTTTAGTCTTGCGAATATTTTTTGTTCTTTTTTCACTTCTATTTTCTTCGATTGTTTTTTATTGTTGGGATGGGTATTCCTATTATATGCAATTTATGGATTTCCTGCCTTATTTATCATTATCCTTTATTTTGTGGACAATTTACGGGATAATTCTGACTTTTGCTTTTTGGTTAATTACATATGGGTATATCAAGATAAACCCAAAACCATTGAAGGCTATTCGTTTTGAACACTTAGTGGTATGGTTTATTTTTGTTGTGCTTTTAATCTTTATTAAAAGTTATTTCCTGGATACTGATTTAGCTGGATTTAGTAATTTTGCTATTTCAATAATTGTCGCTATTTTTATCGCATTTGTTGCATTGATTGGGCGTAACTATACTGGGAGAATATTAAATGAGTTGGACGCCCGCATTAAGCCTCTTGTTTGGCTTTCGGCTTTTTTATTGGTTCTCAGTATACCTTTTTCTGCAATAAGTATATTCAAGAAAGTGCCTCCTGAGGCAAAATATGTATCAGACAATAGTGCATTTCTGAATAAAAAACGTCCTAATATCATTTTGATAACAATGGACGCACTGACTGCACGCGATATGCAGGTCTACGGCTACAGACATCCCACAACACCGTTTATATCAGAATGGGCAAAGGATGCCTTTTTATTTAAAAAAGCATACTCTCCAGCAAATTGGACGACGCCGAGTAGTATGAGCATGATGACAGGGCAGAGAGCATGGACACACAAAGTATGGTATCAGGCCTTTAAGTCTCCCGTCAAAAAATATGCAAATACCCTTCCTAAAGTTTTAAGGAGCAAGGGATACAACATTTACGGATTTGTTCAAAATATCTGTGCAAGCCCTGATACCTTAGGGATTGGAGAGGATTTTATAAGCAAAGATAGCGCTAGTACATTTAGGAGACTTCCTCAAAATGGGCTTATCAAGTATCTTGTAAGTTTTTTCATAGATAGGCCCATTGTGAAAGATATTATATCGCGACATCCTATTGAAATCAGGGAAAATGTAAAAAAATTGCTTGAAATTATCAATGGTGTAACTTCAAGATTCAATAAAGAGACTAATCTAAGCTCTATCGAAAAAACTACTCTCACCCCACCAGAGATTGTATATGATCGTTTTTTTAGCGTTGTTTTTAAAGGACAGAAGGATAATGAAAATAGAGTAAAACGTCCATTTTTTGCGTGGATTCATACCAATCCACCCCATGATCCTTACCTGCCTCCCAGGCCTTATAAATATAAATTAGGTGATGCTAAAAACATTCATTATGATCTGCACAGGGAATACTTGCCTGAAGAGCAAAAAAAAGTGAATATTCTAAGGAAACGATATGATGAATTTATAATGTATAGTGATGAGCAGTTCAGGATATTCATAAATCGTCTCTCAAAAACCATGGACATGTCAAATACAATCATAATCTTTTCATCGGACCATGGAGAAAGTTTTTCCCATGGATACTCAGGACATATTGGAAACCACTTATATGAATCTCTTGTACACGTTCCTTTGATTATCAAAATCCCGTGGAAAACTGGGGGAAGAGTAATAGATGTACCTGTTGAACTCACGGATATTCCAGCGACTATTCTTGAGCTTTCTGGTATCACGATCCCGGAATGGATAGAGGGGCGAAGTCTTCTTTCGTTGATTGAAGGTGAGTCCCTAGATACGCTACCGGTATTTTCCATGCAGCTTATTAAAAACTCTTCATTTGAACATCAGATTGCCTACGGCACATTTGCTGTCTGGGAAGATGATTATAAGTTGATACATTATCTTGAGGAAAATAAATCATTGCTCTTTAATTTAAAGCAGGACCCTGATGAACGGATAAATCTTTTTGAAAAAGAATCAGAAATAGGTCAGCGACTACTTGGCTTGATCCGAGACAACATTAAAAAAGCTCATGAGAGAATAGCGGACAGGCGGGAAACTGATTATAAAGTAAGCTACCTCAAATAAAAATGACAAGGAGGAAACTTTATGCGCAAACGTTCAATCACATTACATAAGGAAGCGGGTATTCTTCGTCTTGATTTTCTTTATATTATCACTTGTATTCTTGCATGGGGAGGGCTGTTTGATCTTGTATGTGCTCAACCTGCAAATGCCTATATTGATCCCAATACAGGGGGATTCTTTTTTCAGACTGTAGCACCTTTTATTTATGGCATTTTAGGTGTGATAGTAGTGTTTTGGAAGCGGATTGCAGGGTTTGTTAAGGGCACCATAAATAGATCGAAAAATAAGGCGATGAATGATCAGGATAATTAAAAAATGTCAATAACCAAAATATATTATTACCTTAAGCCATTTATTCCAAGACAATTTCAGATATTTTTACGGCGTCAGGTAGTTTTGAGAAAACGATTGTTATTTAAAAATATCTGGCCCATTGATAAGAAAGCGGGTAAACCACCTGATGGATGGTCCGGGTGGCCACATCAAAAACAATTTGTACTGGTTTTGACACATGACGTTGACACAGCAAAGGGTCAAGAAAAATGTAACGATTTGATACATTTAGAAAAAGAGCTGGGTTTTCGATCTTCTTTTAATTTCGTACCTGAACGGTATACCGTTTCAACTGAATTGCGAGAGTATCTTACTAAAGATGGTTTTGAGGTTGGTGTACATGGTTTATATCATGATGGTAAGTTATATAAATCTAAAAAAATATTTCAAGAACGTGCAAGTCGAATTAACCACTATCTAAAAGAGTGGGACTCCATTGGTTTTCGTTCTCCTGCGATGCATCATAATCTGGCCTGGATACACGATTTGGAAATAAAATATGATGCATCTACTTTTGACACGGATCCTTTTGAACCATACTCTGATAGTGTGGGGACAATCTTTCCATTTTGGGTATCAATGGATTCAACCAAAAAGGGATACGTTGAACTTCCGTATACACTTCCTCAGGATTTCACGTTATTTATTCTCATGAAGGAAAAAAATATAGATATCTGGAAACAGAAATTGGATTGGATCGCTGAAAATAGTGGAATGGCACTTTTAAATACACATCCGGATTATATGAATTTTAACGGTTCCAAGCCAGGCATTGAAGAATTTCCTGCAACGTTCTATAAACATTTTCTTGAATACGTAAAGTCTGAATACGAAGGACAGTACTGGCATGTACTGCCGAGAGATCTGGCCAGCTTTTGGTCAGGGAATTTTGCGAATAAACGAAAATCATAAAAAAGTGCTGGTGACTCTGATGCAAGCCACGAATGGGAACATTCTGTGAATCTTAAACTCTTTGGTAAAAATGCAGTTATCTACATGGTCGGTAATATTGGTCTCCGTGCCACCTCGTTTCTCCTCATACCCCTCTATACCTATTCTCTTTCTGTAAGCGAATTCGGGTTGCTGTCTACATTGCTTATCACAATTCAGGTTATGATTATGGCAATGAGCGTAGGGACTGAAATAGGTTTTGTTCGTTTTGCCGCAGAATATGATAAAAAGAATCTACTTGGGCATTTATTGGGCAGTTCAATAATGATAAATATAGCAGGAGGAATAATCGTAACGGCTGTATCTCTTTTGTTACTCTTACCCTTTTTCCGCAGCGTCTTGCATACAGATCAAGTTCTTGGATATATAATCATTGCCTGTTGTGTTGCTATGTCCCAATCTTTATGTATTCATATAATGAATTATTATAGGGCAAGAAATGATGGTCTAAGGTTTATGTTCGCGAGTGTTTCAGCAGCTATTGTATTGATCATTATCACGTTTATTCTTCTATTCATTCTTAATCAAGGCATCAAAGGGGCATTAATCGCTCAGATTATTTCTTACGGTGGCATATGGCTGTTGATTTCGCTTCGTGTATTTTCAAATATTGGCATCGGGGTCTCAATTCAATTGATATTGAAGCTTCTCCGATTCAGTTTTCCACTCGTTTTTGCTATGACAGGTTTTATGATTATGAATGCATCAGTTGTTTACTTTCTGAGCTATTTTAGGGGACTTGAGGAGGTCGCTATATACTCGCTCGGGTTTAAGATGGCTGAAATAGCTGGCATGGTTTTATTACTCCCGTTTCAATTAGCGTATGAACCTTTTGTATATGCTAATATTAATACGACAGGCATACGTGAATCCATTGCAAAACTATTGACTTACCTCATGATTTGTTTCGCTTTTATAGCATTAGGTATTGTCTTCTTTTCCCGGGATTTGCTTCACGTGATTGCACCTCCTGAGTATTTCCCAGCATACCTTATTATTTTTCTGTTACTTCCCGCAATATCATTCAGAGGCATTCGTTATGTTGGAGAGTCTCTTCTCCATATCAAAAATAAAACATACGTTACTGGATTTACTGATTCAGTCTTTACCATCTTATGTGTGATGCTGGCTTATTTGTTAATTCCTCGCTGGGGCATATATGGAGCAATTTTTGCCTTTTCTGTAAGGCTCGTTTCCATTGCTGTATGTTTGATGATATTTGGAATGAAATCATTTGCGGTCCCCCTTCAATACATACGGTTAGGAATTGCCGGTGTATTATTGGCCTTTTTCTTATTGACAGTTTTCTTCTTGAGAGAAAGAAATATTCTTATATATTACAGCTTAATTCCCCTGGTTGTTTGCTCCAGTGTAGCTGTTCTCTATTTCGGAAACTTTTTTGACGATCAAGAAAAGATGTTTATCAAAGATACTCTTCTTAAAATACAGAGCAAGGTAAATAACGTTCGTTCGCTTCGAGGACTTTTACAGTAATACTCCAGGATACTTTTCGGCTGTGTTTTTTATCCAATTCACAAAGAGATACAGATACGATAATTATTTAATGAGGAGAGTTTCTCCCCATGCATGATCCCATAGCACTGACAGTGTTGGGCTTGATAGTATTAATAATTGCACTTGCAATAGGTGCGTGTTCCATAAGGCGATACGAAGTATCTGTCTTTTTGGTGGCATTATCTCCTCTGATCGCTGCACTATTTGTCACGAATGTGAAAGGTGAACAGGTAGAAGGAATCGGCTCTTACTTAAGAGTAGGCTTATTATTATTCGCAGGAATTGTCGGTATCATTCAGTTTTTTAGATTAAGATCAATTGTGAATGAGAGACTTCCTTTTCACTTGATTTTGTTGGGCATGTTCCTATTGTTAGCTTTATTTTCAACAAGTTATTCTATAGATAAACCCTATACGTTTATTCGTTCCTGTTCGTTTTTAGCACTTTTCGGATTCCTGCTCGGATTACATTATTGGATTCAAGATAGAAGACGATTGGACCAGGCACTGAATATGCTCTTTCTGTTAGTTTGTATTTATACCATTATGAATGTAATTTCACCATTTGTCTTTCCTGAAAGGTCATGGCATTGGATTACTGAAAATCGTTTTCAAGGATTATTGACCCATCCTAACATGATGGGCATTTTTTGTATGCTGTCATACCCTGTTTTACTTTGGAAATATTCAACGAGCAATCAAAGGGTGAAATGGATGGTGCTGGTCTTTATTGGTACCCTTTTTATCTTGCATATTCTTACCGGATCACGTTCGACAATATTGGGGGCTGTTTTTGGCATCTCCTGCTGGTTTTTTGTTTTGAAACAAAGACTTAAACTCGTACTCCTTTTATTTGTGTTGAGTTTATCAGGAATGTTGCTCATGACGTCAACGATTGTAAACAAATCCATGAAAAGAAAGACCGATTATGGCGACTCGATTACAACATTGACAGGCAGGCAAGAAATATGGATTGCAAGCTACATGCTCATTATGAATAAACCGATACTGGGATACGGGTATGGAGTTGCTGGTAAGGTATTTGGCGATTTACGGTTCTATAACCCCGAATTGCCATTTTGGAGCGGTACTGCACGTGCTTCACTACACAACGGATATTTCTCCACAGCCATAGGTGTGGGAATCGTAGGCTCTGTTTTCTGGCTCCTGCTTTTGTATATCCCGCTGAGACGCAGCATCTCTTTCTTCAGTAGTCCATATAAGGCATTTGTTATATCCATAATGTCGATGTGTCTGCTTGTAAATTTTGTGGAGAGCGTCATAACGGGAGGCAATTCTTTGGCATCTGTCTTCTTTTGGATAACGTGGGTCGCATCTGGCAGATTAAAGCAAACAGATAATGTGGATAATCGTTTTCATTTGATCAGAACTCCTGAGACCTCAACAATCTAAAGGACAGTTTTTGAAATGGAAAAGAATTCATATGCATTGATAACTCCTGCGCGTAACGAGGAGGCATATATTGAGAAGACAATACAGTCTGTCATTTCACAAACTATGCTACCCGAGAAATGGGTGATTGTGAGTGATGGTTCAATAGACCGCACCGATAAGATCGTGAATCAATATGCAGCACAATATGATTTCATTCAATTATTACATTTGGAAACGGATTGTAATCGAAATTTTGGTTCAAAAGTGAATGCGTTCAATGCTGGTTATGAGAAGTTAAAAGACACAAAATATGATTTTATCGGATGTCTGGATGCAGATATATCATTTGAAAAGAATTATTATGAGAAAATATTGTTGAAGTTCAGCCAGAATCCAAAGATGGGAATCGGGGGTGGCATTATTCTCGATTTACACGACGGGAAGATACATAAAAGACAAACCAATTTCAATAGTGTGGGCTGTGCAGTTCAGTTGTTTCGTCGTCAATGTTTTGAAGAAATTGGTGGCTATATTCCACTTAAGATCGGCGGTGAAGATGCTGCTGCAGAGGCTATGGCAAGGATGCACGGGTGGGAGGTTAAATCGATCCCTGAAATGAAAGTGTTGCATTTTAGACGAACAGGGACTGAAGGCAGGGGCATCTATAGAGCAAGATTTCTGAACGGAGTTGAGGAATATCTGCTTGGTTATCATCCATTATTCCAGATGGCAAAGTGCTTTTCACGAGTCAAAGAAAGACCTTATCTCATAGGAAGCTTCCTGCGGATGTGCGGCTATTACTGGTCATGGTGCCGAAGATATAATAGACTGGTGAGCACGGAGTTTGTCACGTACCTTAGGCGGGAACAGATGCAAAAGATATGGTCGATATTGTGAAAAAAGATATTATAGTGCTGCATAATGGTTACGTAAACAGGCAGGGCAGATACTGCTTGAATAATCACAAAAATGGACAGATGAGGTTTACAAGTAAGATATACCGTATGTGAAAAATAGATTCATAATGAGAGCACATGATAGGGATAATTTCAAAAAAGAATGAGATAGAAATCGTTAAGGAATTTTTTCAGTTATTCAAGACCCCATGGGAATTTTACAACAAGGATCGATACTACAATGTCGTTGTATCCACGGACAATGAAATTTCACATGTCAATGCAAAGCTTTTAATCATATATGATTCCGAGGCAAACAGCTTTGATTCGCGGGAAGGGATCACAATCTGTCATAAACAGAGAAAAGCGTCTTTAGAATATGAAGGTAGTGAGATTCCAATATACGGGAATCTCTCTACGCTCGAAGGTATTGGACAGTCTCTTATACAGGTGAAAGGGATGTCAAGGCCAGCGGGACTGGAAATCAGACGGTTCCATGGAAAAATTATCCGTATAGGCTATGATTTGTTTCAGGAGATCTCCTTTTTACTTACAACTGGTCAGCCAATAGAAAATGCACACTTTCCGACCCTTGAACTTCACATATTGATGTTGCGCGATTGGATCGTTGGTTCAGGCATACCATTAGTAGAAGTTACTCCGGTGCCTGCAGGTTATGATTTCATTGCATGTCTCACACATGATGTTGATTTCGTAAAAATAAGTAATCACAAATTCGATTACACTATGTGGGGTTTTGTTTACAGGGCCATGGCAGGTTCTTTATTCAATGTTCTCAAGCGTAATATATCGTGGTCCCGTCTTTTACAAAACTGGAAAGCTGTCCTCTCCCTCCCCTTCGTTTATATTGGATTGTGTCGGGATTTCTGGATCCAGTTTAACAGATATCTGGAGATTGAGAAAGATTTAAAATCAACATTTTTCTTTATTCCTTTTAAAAACCGATCAGGTGAAAGAGTTTTCAGCCGATATGCTTACCGGAGAGCGACACGTTATGATATTAACGATGTGCGAGAGTCTGCAGCACATCTGGCAAGAAAAGGCTATGAAGTTGGAGTTCACGGAATTGATGCATGGCATAATGCAGAAAAAGGACGTCAAGAACTAAAACGAATTTCTACCATTAATGGGAATTCAGAAATTGGCATTCGCATGCACTGGTTGTGTTTCGACAAGGACTCGCCTCGCATTCTGGAAGAAGCAGGTTTTTATTACGATTCAACGTTTGGATATAACGAAACAATAGGGTACCGTGGTGGAACAACACAGGTATTTAAACCGTTCAATGCCGAGAATCTTCTTGAACTTCCACTCCATATACAGGATGTGGCAATGTTTTCACCTGGACAAATGAATCTATCGGAGAATCAAGCGTGGTACTTCTGTAAAATGTTATTTCACAACGCCTCAATATACGGCGGTGTTCTGACAATTCTGTGGCATTTGCGCAGTCTGGCTCCTGAAAGGCTGTGGGAAGATTTCTATATCCGGATGTTGGAAGAACTAAAGGTACGCCGTGTGTGGTTTGGGACTGCCGGGCAAGTTATTCAGTGGTTCCGAAAAAGGCGTTCTGTGACGTTCAAAGATGTTTGCTTTTTAGGAAACAAGGTGCGATTGACTTTAAAATACGGCAGCAATGAATTGAATACAGCGTTACAGTTGAGAGTGCACCTCCCTGTAAGTACTCCAGACAAATCATATAAAGTCAACAGGAGATATATCGATATTCCATGGACCGGCGAAAGGGAAATAGAGATCCCTTTGGCTGGATAAGCAGGTCAATAACGTACATTCTTCGATACCCAATAATCTCGATAATGAATACCGATGAAAAAAATAAAAAATCAATTTGTATAGTACGGCATTATTATTTCCCAGGTTGTACAAGGATTATAAAGGAGATTAGAGCACTTCGTGGAGCAGGTTATGCTGTTGATATTATCTGTCTACGAAGACCTGGACAAAAATATAGGGAAACCATTGATGGCGTGCAGGTATATAGAATACCGCAACAACATCAGCGCAGCTCTTTAGTACGATACCTATTCGAGTATGGTCTGTCTTTTATTATTATGGCAGTAATGGTTACTGTACTCTACTTCCGTCGACGCTACTTCTGCATTCAGGTAAACACGCTTCCTGATGCCCTTGTTTTCATTACCTTGATCCCCCGCTTGTTGGGGGCAAAAATACTCCTCGATATGCACGAGCCAACACCTGAATTATGGATTACAAAGTATGGAAGTATCCCGCATCCAACGATATTAAAAATTCATGTATGTATTGAACAATGGGCTATAAAATTTGCAAACGCAGTTATCACGGTTAATAATACGATTCGTCAGCTGTATATTGAACGGGGTGCCAATGGGCAGAAGATAGCTGTTATAAGAAATGTGCCTGCTGAAGAATTAAATATAAATGCACGCTTACAAAGTTCTCATGATGGATTTATTCTTTTAACGCATGGTGCAATTGAGGAACGATATGGCCATGAAGTAATTATACGTGCCTTGCCGTTTTTACGTGATAAAATTGATTCCTTGCATTTGTATATCGTCGGAGAAGGAGAAAGTCTAGAAAAGATAAAAAGATTGAGCGAAAATCTTGGATGTTCTGATCTTATCACGTTCACCGGCTTTGTTCAGTTTTCACAGATAGCAGATTTTATCGAACGTGCAGACATTGGTTTGGTGACGCTCCAGTCATCGCCATTTGCTGAACTATGTCAGCCCAACAAGTTGTTTGAATATATTGCCTTAAAGAAACCTGTTGTTATTCCTCGATTTAAGGCGATTGAGGAAATTTTTGATGACTCATGCGTTATGTTTTTCGAGCCCGGGAATCACAAAGATTTAGCCCGCTGCATCTTAGAACTTTATAACCATCCCGAAAGGGGGAAAAAACTTGCGATGAGCGTCTATCGCCGATATGAAAAAATAAGATGGAGCGAGACAAAGAAGATTTATTTGAAAATTGTTGAGAGTCTGAATAGTAAGAACAAATCATGATTCTTGGGTTATCAGACCGGTTTTATAATTTAGAGGGATTATGTCAGACAGTTTAAGATTGCCATCCTTTATTATTCTCGGTGCACAGAAGGCAGGTACCACCTCCTTACATTATGCCCTTGACAATCACAAAGAGATTTTTATGTCAGAACCCAAAGAACTTTCTTTCTTTAATATCGATGCTAATTTTGAACGTGGAGTGAAATGGTATGCGTCTTTCTTCAAGCACTGGGCTAACGAAAAAATGGCGGGAGAAAGCACACCAAGTTACTTGTGGGATGAAAGGGTTCCTGCACGCATGGCGAAAATTTTACCTGACAATAGATTTATCATAATGTTGCGTAACCCCGTAGATAGGGCCTATTCTGCCTACTGGTATGCCTTTTCAAATGGAGATGAAACCTTGCCATTTGCTGAGGCCATTGAGGCAGAGCCATTACGGGCAACCCAGAGTCCGGCTATTCGGGGTTACAGTTCTTACATTGACAGGGGGTTATACTGTCATCAAATTAAACGGTTTTTAAAATACTACGATCAATCACAGCTTCTTATTTTGATTACAGAAGAATACAAAAATGATCCTGTATCCTTGTTATCTCAGGTGACCAGATTTCTTAATGTCAGTTGTGATCGGGAATTCATAGCTAAGGCTAAAAGAATAACTCGAAATGTGGCAAGGATACCTCGTTTAAATAAGGTACATCGTTATATCCCGTCTCTCATGGAGAGATCCTCCTTTGCTGCACGGGTAATTAGAAGACTTAATCTCAGAAAGGCAAAGTATCCACCTATGCCCGCTGATATCAGATTAATGTTGTTAGAGCGCTTTAGAGATAGCAATGAGGAGTTAGAAGATCTTTTGGGTCGGAAGTTATATATATGGAATCAATAACGACGTTGCATTATTAAATGTGGATCATCTCCAAAATAGTTGGTAAAATCCGAAGGATTCAAGGGGTCGAGGACGTAAAGTCCCGATGGGGACAACGTCCCTTTTCGGGATTCAAGTGAAATGCTTAAAAATTACAGGGACTTAAAAGTCTGGCAAAAATCTTATCAAGTATGTTTAGAGATTTATAAAATAACGAAAGGTTTTCCAAGACAAGAAACATATGGTTTGACATCACAGA
>CAYFXR010000108.1:0-9711 GCA_964347155.1 uncultured Nitrospiraceae bacterium
CATATTTTACCATGTTATATGAGTTATTGAAAGAGGGAACGACAAAAAGAAAAAGATGGTGACTATTGATTGAGATCCTTCCGGGAGGTGTATAAAAACAGTTAAAACAATAATGAGTGTTTATATCTGAACTTACTTTAGACAGTCGGGAGCACGGAATTTTTAATAAAGTCCTTTAAGTCCTTACCAATATCCTTTCTGTCCAGTGCGTATTTAAGTATAGATTTCAGATAGTTAAGCGGGTCTCCTGTGGTAAGCCACTCACCATTTTCTACTTCTTTAGCCAGAAATATTCCCCCACCCTTGACATAACGGCGAATAGCATCTACAATCCACAGTTCATTGGATTTACCAAGCGGTGTATTAGTGAGAATATCAACAATTTTCTGGTCTAAAATCATACGGCCAAAATCAGCTAATTGTGACGGGGCCTTATTGATCGACGGTTTTTCTATAATATCTTCTATCTCCATAGTCCCTTCACGTAACTTCACGATCCCATATCGGTTAACTACTTCTTTCGGTACTTTCTGTACGCCTATCATTAAGTGACCGTGACGTTCATAGGCCTTTATCATTTGTTTTGTAAATGCAACGTCTGATTTAACGAGGTCGTCACCCCAGACATACACGAATGGCTCGTTCTTTATCAAACTCGAAGCTGACAGTACCGGCGTGCCATTTCCATATGGTCCCTTTTGCCTTATATATATGAAGTTTGCCATATCAGCAACCTTTTTAACTTTCCTGAGTTGTTCTAGCTTGCCCGCTCTGTTTAATTCATCAGCTAAGGCCCAATTATGATCAAAGTGGTCTTCCAGAGGTTTTTTATCCCACTTTGTAACCATAATGATATCTTCGATCCCGGCTTCCACCAATTCTTCTGCAACTAACTGAATAATTGGTTTATCCACAATCGGTAACATCTCTTTAGGCATAGTCTTTGTTGCCGGCAGAAATCTTGTTCCTGAACCAGCAACTGCAACTACCGCCTTCTTAATTTTTTTAACCATATGCTTCTTCTTTGAGAATTTGAAAAGTAAAGAAAAAAAGGAATTAACAAATTATATTTTACCATGTTACATGGAATTATTGAAAGAGGGTATAATCAAGGAGTTCCCCCAAAAATAAGGCAACTTAAAATATAATTCTATGAAAGATAAAGAACAAGCGAAATTAAGCAGTGGTCGTTAATGGATTTTAAAAAATGGGGGAATTTCTGGAAGATGAATTATCTTGAAAAACAGGAAACAAAATATAATAATAGTATTTCAAATAAATTTTTCCACAATCCCGACACATCGGGACATTATTTTAAATGCATTTTTTAGATGAGTATATATGAAACTTAAGGCTTTATTATATTTAGACAGTGCTTATATTGAAGATACAAGGAATATCCTTTCGAAGGAAGGTCTTGAAGTTTTTGACATTAATAAAAGAGAAAATATCATAGAAGAGATAGCTAAGGGATATTTAGATATTGTTTTTATTAGTTGTTCATGGAATTTCTGTAATACTGATATAATCTCCAACATTAAAAAAATCAAGAAATTAGACCCCCGCATAGAAATTGTATGCATAGGCCAGAGAGAAAGCGATGAAATGGCTGTTGAGATAATAAAATGTGGGGCTACTGCATGTCTTGGTATCCCTCTTGATAAAAAGCTTATTAAGGGAATAATTGAAAAAATGAAAGAAAATGCCCTTCAACGTAAGGAAATCTATGAATTTGAAACAGTGCTTCATGAAAAATATACATTTTCCAATATGGTAAGCAAAAATCCGACAATGCTTGATATTTTTTCCCTTATAAGACGAGTGGCTCCTTATTATAGGACGATGTTGATTATGGGAGAGACAGGAACCGGAAAGGAGATGCTGGCTAAGGCTCTTCACAGTTTAAGCCCCCTGTCAAGGGAACCAATGATTGTGTGCAATTGCAGCGGGCTTGTAGAAAATCTTATAGAAAGTGAACTGTTCGGGCATGTAAAAGGGGCATTTACAGGGGCAATATCTGATAAAGAAGGGCTTTTTGAAGCTGCGGGAAATGGAACTATTTTCCTTGATGAAATTGGACACATGCCGTTAAGCTTTCAACCTCATTTTTTGAGGGTGCTGCAGGATGGGGAGTTCAGGCGGGTTGGAAGCACTCAAACAATGAAGGCTAAATGCAGGGTCATTGCCGCTTCAAATGTCGATCTGAAAGAAAAAATAAATGAAGGACTTTTTCGCGAAGACCTGTATTACAGACTTTCTACAATTACCATTCAATTGCCTGCTTTAAAAGAAAGAAAAGAGGATATCCCTTTTCTCTGCCGTTTCTTTCTCCAAAGGTTTAGGAAGAATATCGGGAAAAGTGTAGTTGGCATATCAAATCCAACCAGACAGCTGCTTATGTCTTATGATTGGCCGGGGAATATTAGAGAGTTGGAAAATGCCCTTGAAAGAGCTGTACTTGTCACAACAACTAATTTCATAAGACCACTGGATTTATCTCTCCATATCAAAAAACCAGAAGTAGAAGATGCTGAAGTTTTTTTAATAGATGATTTAGTGAAAAACCATATTAGACGAGTGCTCTCGACAACAAACGGTAACAGGACAAAGGCTGCTTCACTGCTCGGAATAAGTAGAAGGGCATTGCAGCGAAAAATGATTAAATACGGGCTTTGATATCCAAATTGAGGACCAAATGTGCCCAGAGGTTCATTATAGTGTCGATAGGGTAAAAAATTATTACAAATCAAGAAAGAATTCTTCTTTAGAGGTAAGTACTTTCATGAAATTATTATAATTCTATTTGGGGGTATTAATTATGATGAAAAGCAAAATTAAGTTTGTCGAGAATATGCAATTTGTTGGTACTGCCGATTCCGGGCATGCAGTAGTAATGGATGCCCCCCAGTCTGTTGGTGGTAAAAATACCGGTTCAAAGCCGTCTGAAATCCTTCTTATGGCGTTTGGCGGCTGTTCAGGAATGGATGTAATTTCAATCCTGAGAAAGAAAAAGCAGGATGTCGGTAATTTTGAGATAAACGTAAGCGGTGAAACGACTGAAAGTCATCCAAAAATGTTCACTTCGATGCACATTGAATATATTGTCTCAGGCAGGGACATTTCAGAAGATGCTGTTAAACGCGCGGTTGAACTGTCACTTGAAAGATATTGCATGGTTGGTTCAACTTTGAGCAAGGCCGTAAAAATAACGCATTCGTATAAGGTTATACAGGATGGCTAAAAGTTGTCAGGGTTCATAAATTTTAAACCGGAATTCATGAACCCTGAGCCCTAAAAACTGTTTTTTTATCTTGCATAATAGAATTCAAAAAGTAATCGCGACCCTCGGTTTTATAGGTTATTTACCTTATGCACCGGGGACTTTTGGCACTGCACTTGGATTTTTACTTGCAGTTATACTTAAACCATTTGATATTCAACTTCTTGTATTCTTTATCCTCTTATTTATTATCGGGATATGGTCTTCACACGGTGCTGAAAAATTCCTTGGCAAAGATAGCGGACATATAGTGATAGATGAGTTTTGCGGCTATTTGATATCTGTTATATTTATACCGAAGAGTTTTGGTTATCTATTTGCTGCATTTGTATTATTTAGGATCTTTGATATCCTGAAGCCACCTCCGATAAGAAAAATTGAAGAGAAAATTTTAGGAGGTACAGGTATAATGTTGGATGACGTGCTGGCAGGAATGTATGCCAATATTTGCTTGCAGGTATGGAGGAATTTGTTTGTAAATTAAGATTATTATATAAATTTCTTCTATGCATTGACCTGGAATTCCTAATTACAGATAAGTTAAGTTCATTATTGGTTAACCCAAATAATGCAGACATTGTAACAAAATTTATTTAATTCGATGGATTTATTATTAAATTATGCATATAGCGTGGAACAATAATATTCACCTTAGATTGGTATGAATTGCGTCTAAGGTATCGAGAAATAAATTTTCTTCCAACGCCTGCATTATTTAACTGTATTTTTTGGGTTAATTGTTATACGTTATACGTATTAATTGGCACAAATGCTCCATTACGTCTTAGTCCAAATAACCGATAACTTATAACGAATAACAATTTTTTAATTTTGGTGCTTAGTAATTGCTTGTTATTTGGTCTCCGACCCGTGGGGTTTTTGACATTAATTTGTTATGTGGATTTTTATTTTCATGGTTCTATGTTATTCTATGGTGATATCGTGATAATGATTATTGGTAAGAGGAAAGTGAACTGAAGAGATACATAAAGTCTTGAGAAGTTTTATTGCTATAGAACTGCCTGAAAAAATAAAATCTGCTCTGTCAGAGCTTCAGCAGGAATTGAAAAAATGCGGGACTGATATTAGATGGATTAAGCCAGAAAACATTCATCTTACATTAAAATTTCTGGGCAATATTGACGAGAAAGACATTGATACTATTGTAAAAATAATTGAGGGGACATGCAGTAGATATTCAGTTTTTGAGCTTCACATATCAGGTGTCGGTGTGTTTCCGAATGTAAAATCTTCCAGGGTCTTATGGGTTGGTGTAAAAGGCAATGAAGTTTTTACCGGGCTTCAGCAAGAGATTGAAAGCGGGATGGCTTCTTTAGGATTTCAGCGGGAAAATAGAAAATTTATTCCTCACCTTACTCTTGGCAGATTCAAATCTTCTCAGGGAAAAGGAGCCTTGCTGGATAAAATTCAGTTGCATGAAAATACAATATTTGGATTAATAGATGTCAAGTCTGTATCATTAATAAGGAGCGATTTGAGCCAGGCAGGGGCACGGTACAGCAGGATTGTAGAAATTTTGCTGGGCAGATCTGACACTTAACCGGGTAATTTTTAAATACCAATAACCGGAATTTCAAAAATTCCGAAATTGGGATTTGGAGTTTGAAATTTATTTGTAATTTGGATCTTGGAATTTCGGAATTAAATTTATATACAATAAAAGGGGAGGAACAAGATGTCTGATAAAGATCGTACAAAGGCTCTAGAGGTAGCCATATCGCAAATAGAAAAACAGTTTGGTAAAGGGGCTATTATGCGCTTGGGCTCCGAGGGAGTAGTGGAGATTCCTGCTATCCCAACTGGCTCTATTGGTTTAGATGCAGCACTTGGAGTCGGCGGATTTCCGCGGGGTAGGGTAGTTGAGATTTTCGGCCCTGAATCATCAGGAAAAACCACTCTTGCCTTGAACGCGATAGCACAGGCACAAAAATATGGCGGCACAGCTGCCTTTATTGATGCAGAACACGCATTGGATGTATCTTACGCAGCAAAGCTTGGCATAAACATTAAGGATCTCCTTATTAGCCAGCCTGATACAGGTGAACAGGCATTGGAAGTTTCTGAAACACTCGTCCGTAGTGGAGCACTCGATATAATTGTGATCGATTCAGTTGCTGCCCTTGTTCCAAAGGCAGAGATTGAAGGTGAAATGGGTGACAGCCTTCCCGGACTTCAGGCAAGGCTTATGAGTCAGGCATTGAGGAAACTTACAGCTGCAATTGCAAAAAGTCAGACGACTGTTATTTTTATTAATCAGATAAGAATGAAAATAGGAGTAATGTTTGGAAATCCAGAGACTACAACCGGTGGGAATGCGCTTAAGTTTTATTCATCCGTCAGGCTTGATATTCGAAGAATTGAAAATCTCAAGGATGCCCAGGAATCTGTTGGCAACAGGGTAAGAGTGAAAGTAGTCAAAAATAAGGTTGCCCCGCCTTTTAAACAGGCGGAGTTTGATATATACTTTAACGAGGGAATTTCAAGGGTTGGTGAACTTATTGACATTGGACTTGAAAAAAAGATAGTAGAAAGAGCCGGCGCATGGTATTCATATAATGGAAACAGGATAGGACAGGGGAGGGAAAATACAAAGCAATATCTTAAATCAAATCCTGAGGTGGCTCAGGAGATCGAATCAAAAATAATAGAGGTATATAATTTTAAGAGGTAAGTTATGGATGTAGATATTAATTCGCTTTTAGAGAAGGCTGTTCGAAAGCATGCTTCTGACATGCATATAAAAGTCGGCAGTCCGCCAATTGTCAGGATTGACGGTTCCTTAACTGTTATGCAGGGCGAACAAAAAATGACACAGGAGGATGTGCTCACTATAATTTCTTCTGTTATGAATGAAGCACAAAAAGAACTGTTTAACAAAGACCGTGAGATTGATATGGCTTACAGGGTTTCCGGACTCGGGAGGTTCAGGTGTAACTGTTATTATCAAAGAGGGACGGTAGGTATCGCTTTCAGGATTATTCCCCTCAAGACACTGGATTTGGAAGAATTGATGATGCCCGTTGTTATAAAGAAGATTTCCCTTGAGCCCAGGGGGCTGATTCTCGTAACCGGGACAACAGGAAGCGGCAAGACCACTACACTTTCATCAATGGTTGACTATATAAACTCCCATAAAACAGTAAATATCATAACAATAGAAGATCCCATAGAGTATACGCATTTTGATAAAAAAAGTATTGTCAGTCAGAGAGAGATAGGCCCGGATGCAATATCTTTTGCCAAGGCATTAAGGGCCGCGTTAAGACAGGACCCTGATGTTATTCTGGTTGGTGAAATGCGTGATTTTGAGACTGTCAAAACTGCATTGGATGCTGCAGAGACCGGGCATCTGGTACTCAGTACTCTCCATACAACCGATACAGTTGAGACGGTAAACAGGATAATCTCAGTCTTTCCTCCTTATCAGCATAAACAGGTAAGGGCACAGCTTGCCGCTGTTCTCAAGGCCATTATATCGATGCGGCTCATTCCGAGGGCTGATGGTAAAGGGAGGGTGCCATCTGTTGAGGTTCTTATTAATACAGCTACGATAAGAAGCTGTATAGAGGATCCTGATAAAACAAAACTTATTCATGATTATATAGCTGAAGGGGTGAGCCAGTACGGCATGCAGACATTTGATCAATCCCTGATGAGTCTTTATCAGCGTGGACTCATAACATATGAGGATGCAGTAAGTATTGCTACCAATCCGGATGATTTTGCCCTCAGAGTAAAGGGCGTTCAATCCACAAAGGATTTATGGGGTCCCGGAGGCGATATCTCTGAAGATAAAAAAGATCCGGAGATTGAGAGGTTTTCACGCTGATATGAACCGTCCGGTTCATATCGCCGACGCCAGAGCGTACGCATTAAAACTTCTTCGTTACCGTTCCAGAAGCAGAAAAGAAATGCTCGAGAGGCTGAAAAGAAAAGGCTTTGATAACAAACAGATTAAAGGTGTAATTGCATTCCTTGAAGATTCGGGTTTAATGAATGATGCGGTTCTTGCCTCTGAACTTTTCAGATACTCCATAGAAAAAAAATCCCTCGGGAAAAAAGGCATCAAAATGTTTCTCGCCAAACGTTGGATCGATAAAAAGCTTATTGATAAAACCTTGTCTTTTCATACAACGGAGATGGAAGAAAAAACCGCCCAGAGATTTATAGAGAAGAAATTAAGGAGCATGAAAAGTTATCCCGAAGATATTGTCAAACGCAGGCTGTGGGGAATGCTCCAGCGCCGGGGATTTACCAGTGAGGCAATTAACAAAGCGGTTAACTCGATAAAGCCGTGATCTTCTATAATTAAACGTCCCGGAATTTCTATAAACTATTTAAGCTAAAGGTATATTTTTGAGGTTTTTATCTATTGTCTCACAATTCCACTATTCCATCATTCCAATTGCTCAGCGAAGCGAAGCTAAGTACGTTAATTGCTCAAAACTCTGGACCAGTGCCTTGTTTTTTTAAAAATGAAATGATTGTTTCAACATTTTTCAGATTTTTACCGTAATCAACGATTGTTGTGCGTGCAGTGGGGCTGCTTGATACTTTTACATTTATGTGTCCATTGTTCATTCTGGTTATATCAAAAGAGATTGTATCTCCCCAGGTTTTCCAATTAATGCCTGCTTTTGCAATAATTTTCCCCTGAGAGCGATTTTCCTCTATAATTTTAGAGTTCCTGATCAAGCCAAGAGATTCAACACAAAGATTAAATGACTCATGATACGGCAGTTGCAGTTCAATATTACGGACATGATGAATTCCCATTGCATTACCAGATGTTTCGTGCACAATTTTTTTTACAGCCCGGCTGTGGAGAAAGCCTAATATGATGAATGTTATAAAACCAAAAATTAAACCTGCAATGAGACCGCTTATAAGTCCCATCTTTAAACCGTATCGGATTGAATAAAATGTTCCGGTTAATACGCCAAGCGGAATTCCACTTGTAAGAAATATCTTCAGGTTTCTGTTCATTTTCTGTTTCTCATTTTCAGACATGGGATAAATATGGGTATCCTTCATCCTTTCCATCTCAGCACAAAACTGTATAAGACATAGTATTCTAAAGCCAATGCCGGAAATCCCAGGTATCCAAGCAATGGCATTTCAAAGATTTTAGGCCCGGCAGCGTAAGGAAGCTGATACACCCACTTCGCAGCTGCCCAATAGTTCCAGAACTCCCATAAAAATCCACAAATAAGGCCGCCAACAAAGAGACATAAAAAATTCTGAAGATTACCAGCCTGACATTCCTTAAGAATTGATTTCTGCCCTTTTATGTGGTTGACAGGATCTAATAGCAGGATAAAACCGGCCCATAGGGGAATGGCAAGATATCTTGCTATTCCGTGAGGAGTGATCAAGATAGATAACAGACATCCCGCTCCTATTATAATTAAGATGTATAATACCTTTTTGGGGACCTCAAACTTCCGTGTCCTTAGCTTAAATGCCCCGATACTTTCAAGTAAATCTGATGTCTCAAGCATTCCAGGTCCGATGGTAGCAAATGCCCATGTCATCCCAATTGCTGTTATCCAGACAGCCGGCAAGCCCTCATAACGCCAGTTTTTAAGGAATAAATTAAAGAATTCAAATATATACCAAAACACAGCAGAAAGAGGAATCATAAGTAGAAATACCCTGCCCCTGCCGGTTATCCAGGACTCCTTTTTAATCCTGAATACAATTGCATCTATAAGTAAAATGTATCCCGTCCAGACAAGCGGTGTAAAGAAAATACCCACCCACTTCACTCCTGCAAATAAAAGAGCTTCAGAAATTATAATTATCAGCAACCCTATGTAAAAATAAAATTTCATCCCCAATCTTTCAGATTGAACCGGTAGAAGAACTATTTCTCAAATATTTCTAGGTCAAGTAATCGAGCACCATGAATAACTCTCAATATAATTACTTTTGATTTCTCAACTCTAAAGATAGTTCTGTAATTGCCATAAATACTATGACGATATTTTCTCCCCAATTCTCGTGCTTCGGGAATAATTGCACACCTTAAAGGGAATCTTTCCAGAAAATCAATCTGTTTTTCTATTTCTTCAACCCATTTAACTGCTGCTGTTGAACTATCTTTTGAAATATATTCAAGAATATCCTGTATATCGGCCTCTGCTATTTCAGTAATCTCAACTTTATATTTTCGCACGCTGTTTAAACTCCTTCAAGAAATCACGTGCAGGTCGGGTACGACCTTTCTTTACCTCGGTTTCGGCTTCTGCTAACAGAGCAGCGAGATTCAATGATTTTAATTTTTTCTCAAAAACCTCTACATCAAGCAGAACAGCATCTGGTTTTCCATTAACAGTTACTATTATCGGACGTCCGGTACGATGCATCTGTTTAAAGATTTCGCTGGTTTTTTTCTTTAAATCAGAAAC
>CAYFXR010000109.1:0-19468 GCA_964347155.1 uncultured Nitrospiraceae bacterium
CATGAAAATAATCAATTGCGAATGAGAAGATAAATATATTTGTCATTCTGCAACAGCCTGGGAAGCGGGAATCCAGAAAAAAAGATAAAGGACTGGATTCCGCATCAAGTGCGAAACGACGGATAAACGAAATTGACTCCTACTTTCGAATCAATGAGAGGGAAAGACAATAAAATAAAAGTATCTTCCTACAAAGGAGAATAGTTATGGAGAAAAAGTATTTATTCGATAAACCCGGAAACGTACAAAAAGTCTTACTCGGGTTTTGGATGGTGCTATCAGTGCTCCTTATCATTGACTTCTTTATCCTTAAACATCCTCATTTTCCATGGGAATACTGGCCCGAGTTTTATGCAGTATTTGGATTCGTCGCCTGTGTCTGTCTTGTTTTAGCAGCAAAATATATACTGCGCAGGCTAGTTAAAAGAGAGGAAGATTACTATGATTAACACCATTCCGCCGGCAGCGATATTTATCATCGGGGCATTTCCTATACCATTTCTAAAAGGGAGGGTAAAGTCTGCATATCTACTGATCTTGCCTATTTTGGGCTTTATAAATCTATTTTATATAACTCAGGGTACACACCTGGTTTTTAGTTTCCTGGATTATAATCTCATCCTTCTCAAGGTTGACAGGCTTAGTATGCTCTTTGCATATATATTTCATCTTATATCCTTTATAGCAATCCTTTATGCCCTTCATGTAAAAGATGATTTACAGCATATTGCGGCTGTGTTTTACGCCGGAGCCGCTCAGGGTGTCATTTTTGCAGGAGATTTATTATCTTTTTTTATCTTCTGGGAGATTATGAGTATTACAGCGACATTTCTCATCTGGGCCCGGAAAACAAAGGCATCGATAGCTGCTGGATTCAGATATCTTTTAGTTCATATTTTTGGAGGTCTCTGCCTTCTAACAGGTATAATCATAAATGTATATAATACAGGCTCTATTGAGTTCGGATATATAGGGTTAAATGGATTGGCGTCTTATCTTATATTTATTGGATTTGGTATAAATTGTGCGTGGCCCGGTCTTCATACATGGCTTACTGACGCCTATCCTGAGTCAACTGTAACAGGTACCGTATTTCTGAGTGTCTTTACCACTAAGTGCGCAGTATATGCATTAGCAAGAGCTTTTCCAGGTACTGAGATACTAATATGGATAGGGGCGATAATGACGTGTTTCCCAATCTTTTATGCTGTCATTGAAAATGACCTGAGGAGAGTGCTTTCATATAGCCTTATTAACCAGATTGGATTCATGGTGGTTGGCATTGGAATAGGTACGGAATTGAGCATAAACGGTGCCACTGCCCATGCCTTTGCTGACATCCTGTTTAAGGCACTTCTCTTTATGTCTATGGGAGCTGTTATGCATCAAACAGGAAAGATCAACGCCACAGACCTTGGAGGATTGTATAAGACTATGCCGCTGACATCCATATTTTGTATAATCGGCGCTGCATCAATCTCTGCATTCCCTCTCTTCAGTGCCTTTGCAACCAAATCAATGGTTATGGAGGCAGCTGCCAGTGGTCATATGACTACTATATGGTTTATGTTATTATTTGCCTCAGCAGGTGTCTTCCACCATGCGGGTATCAAAATTCCCTTCTTTGCATTTTTCTCCCATGACTCCGGCATAAGGACAAAGGAGCCTCCACTTAATATGCTCCTTGCCATGGGAATTACTGCCTTTTTGTGCATTTTTATTGGTACATTTCCTGGTCCTCTCTATAGTATCCTTCCATATTCTGTTGATTATGTACCATACACAGCTCCTCATGTAATGGCCCAGCTTCAATTGCTTTTCTTCTCTGCGTTAGCCTTTACACTTCTCATACTCTCAGGAATCTATCCCGCGGAAATGAGGGCCGTCAATCTTGATGCCGACTGGTTCTATAGAAAAGGTGCAAGGGCATTTATGTGGTTTATAAGCAATCCCATGGCTAATCTGGGAGCAAAGATTAATAAGGTTGCTTTTGAGATTATCCCTTTATCTCTCATCTGGGCAAGCAGAAATCCAGCGGCAGTCCTAAAGATTGCAGCAGACATAGTGCTTTTACAATTCACTATTCCAGAGAAAAGAGAAGATATCAAGCAAAGGATAAAAAGAGAAATAGAGACATATCCCGGTGATATAATCAAACATCGCCCCATCGGCTTAGCCGTCCTCTGGGCAACGCTATTTTTATTGTTGTATATGCTATTCTATTATTAATTAAAGCGATTAACCACAGAGAATATAATTGTGAATAGTCATTTGTACCTAAATTGAGCGATTTAATTTCATAAAGATGTGCGAGGCAGGTGAAAAAATACATAGCGATACCTCTGTGCAGCTATTGTCTTGCTTTTATAATCTTCACTCTTTAAGTGAAAGACTAAATATAGCACTAAGACAATTCCAATATCCAATCGCATTATGAATTTTTGAACCTGCATTGCACATCTATCCATATGAGAATCGCTCAATTTAGGTTGTAATTAGTCATTTTTAATGACAATTAACTATTGACCAGTGACCAATGACTAATAATCTATTTTTATCTTTGGTTTTCTAAATGCATTATTTCGGATTAAAACTCATAATACATTGAATTATTAAAAATCGATACAGCAAATGAAGCTAAAAATATGGCATAAGATGATTATTGGTATTTCTATCCCTTCCTTTATTGTGTTATTGGGTACCCTGCTTACATATGGATATATAAACGACATTAAAAAAAGGCAGAGTTATGTTCTGATTGCAGATGACTTAAAAGAACATGCGCTCGAAGTTAGGCGAAACGAAAGAAATTTTCTTCATTACAAAAATACTAAGTATTTCAATGATCTTTACAATGCAATCTCTATCCTCACTAATACCATAAAAGGCATCGAACCAAAAACCCATAAAGAGATTGGGGAAGAGAAGTTTTCCATGCTTAACGAATCCATTCAGATATACTTAAAATACATAAATAAGCTTTTTCAAAACTATCAGCAAGAAGATACTATTACGGAATTAATAAGGGTTGATGGAAGGAAATTAGAAACTTCTGCAACAAAAAAAGGGAAATATCAAGGAGAACTTTCAACAAGTTTTATTCTTAATCTAAGACGTCTAGAAAAAAATTATATGCTTTTTCGTGACGAGAATTCTTTCACTAAATTAGAATATGGCCTGTCACAATTAGAAAAAATATCTCCTCTTTGTACAGAGTGTATTTCTTATGTCAAGGCTGTTGGCAGCCTTTTTGAATACTATAAAAAAAGCAATTCATTAGCATATGATTTACGTCTCGCTGGAATTAATCTTGAAAAAGTAACTACGGAAATAGCCAATCGAGAAAGAGAAAGGATTAATTCTTTTATTACACAAACTATGCGTCTTTTACTTATAGTTTTAGTTTTAATATGCACATTAGGGCCATTATTCGTATATAAAACTGCAGATTATCTGGCTACTCCAATTAAAAGGCTTGTTAAAATTACAAGGAAAATTTCTGAAGGGGATCTAAACTTGAGAGCACCACTTAAAGAACAAGACGAGACTTACTTACTTTCTGTATCCTTCAACACAATGCTCGATAATTTACAACAAACACAAAAATCGTTGGAAGAGAGCCTACAACTTCTACGTGAAAAACAGTCTCAGCTTGTGGAGTCTGAAAAACGTGCTTCAATAGGTTTACTTGTTTCAGGAGTTGCACATGAATTAAATAATCCTCTGAATAATATCTCCTTGACTGCCGAAACAATAAAAGAAGAACTGAAAGAACTTACTCAGGAAGAGCTTGGAGAGTATATACAGGATATACTCACGCAGAGTGAGCGCGCTCAGCACATTGTTGAAAATTTACTTGATTTTGCCAGAGCAAGGCGATCGACAGCTATGGAAAAGCAAGATATTGTAGGTATTGTAGAAGGATCAATAAGTCTTATCGCTAATCAGTTGAAAGTAAACAATATAGATTTAAATCTTGACATCCCTAACCGTGCCTTCTATATTAAAGGAAACCTCAGCAAATTAGAAGAGATTTTTATTAACATAATTATAAATGGTATTCAGGCAATGAAAGATAAAGGGACATTAAGCGTAAGTGTTAAACCGGATAATAATCAAAATAATATATATATAATAATCAGTGACACTGGACCGGGAATACCCGAAGAAGATATCAAGAACATTTTTGAGCCTTTTTTTACAACCAAGGCCATTGGTGAAGGGAGTGGACTCGGATTGTCTGTCAGTCACGGCCTTATAATAGAGCATAAAGGGGAAATTGAGGTTAAAAGCAAGGTAGGGATGGGTACAACTTTTATAATAAAATTTCCACTCTATAAAGAGGCTGCGTAAAGATTTTGTATTTACGATTTCTGATTTAACAATTCTGCAATCTGAATTGCAATTTTTTTATATTATACGGTTCGACAATATTTATTTTAATAAGGGGTAAAATAATGGATAGCAATCTCCGTCTTATGGTAGTTGATGACGAGCCAATCGTAGGTAAAAGACTTAAGCGATTACTTTATAAAGCAGGCTACGATATTGATATTTTTACTGAAGGTTCAATTGCAATAGAAGAGTTAGGGAAAAAATCTTTTGATATTATTATCGCCGACCTTAAGATGAAAGGTATTAATGGAATGGATATTCTGGAAATTGTCAAAAAGAAATATCCTCATATAAAGGTAATTATTATTACAGGTTATGGCAAAAAATTAACAGCCATCGAAGCATTTAACAAGGGTGCTTTTGATTTTATTACAAAGCCTTTTAAGATTAAAGAGCTTGAAAACATTATCAAAAAAGCTGAAATGGAATTGAGATCAAAAAATAAGCACTTTTTTTAATTTCGGCAATGGCATAAATCATAACATTACCCTTCATATAACCATTATCTCTAAATTAACCCAAACACTCATGCTCCTATTGGGCACCACGAAGAATGAAAATTACAAATCCCCCCTACACCCCCCTTTAGTAAAGGGGGAGATATAAGGTGTATTCAAATTATGTTTTTATCAATGTTTTTGAGGTCTAATCGACTATGCATTATTTTGGTTAATACATCACGTATATTTTATTCCTGTTGTATAATTAAGCCATGATCGATATTTTTAAAATCACATTCGTTTTTATTATCATTATCTTTCTATTGAAAAGGCGTTGGGATCTCGGAATTGTAATGGCTTTATCATCTGTAGTCCTTGCCTTCTTATACCTGCTCAGGCCATTGGATTTTTTGAAATCGCTTTTTCAGGCATCTACAGATAGAACAACCATTACCCTCATTTTCGCACTTACTCTTATCAGGGTGTTTGAAAACATCATGCGGAAAAAAGGAATAATGCAGGAAATGATGGAGTCATTCAGGGGAATGGTTATGGACAGGAGAATACTCATGGCATCTATGCCTGCATTAATTGGCCTCTTGCCATCAATGGGTGGAGCACTTTTCTCAGCGCCAATGGTAGATGAGGCCTCCAAGGATATCAAAATGACACCTGAAAAAAAGGCATTTGTAAATTACATGTTCAGACATCCCTGGGAATTTGTTTCACCACTTTATCCGGGAATAATACTTGCCTCAGCTATTACTGCCCATTCCCTCAGAAATTTGATACTGGTTAATCTCCCATATGCTATTTGTCTGATAATAGGAGGAGCCGTCTGGGGATTAACTGGGCTCGGGGTGCAGAAAGAAGGATTCAAGAGAATATCGAAAAGCGGTTTCCTAAGTTTTCTGCCTTTATTTTTGATCCTTCTAATGGTAATGGTATTTCATCTTGATTTGTCAATAAGTATAGGAACTGTAGTTATCGGTCTATTTGTTTTTTTACGATACTCTTTTAAAAACATGCTTCAAAGTTTCAGGGAAGGTTTTTCATGGGAAATCGTGGTAATAATACTTGGAGTGATGACCTTTAAGGTTGTTCTCGGTTATTCAGGGGCTGTTACAAATATAAGTACATTTTTTTCAAGAGAAGGCATTCCCATTCTTCCGGTTCTTTTTTTCCTGCCATTTATTTCAGGTCTTCTTACAGGACTAACGATCGGTTTTGTCGGCAGCACATTTCCCATTATTTTAGGACTTCAAAATGCACAACATATTAGCGCCATTTCCTTTGCCTTTGCCTCAGGCTATGTTGGTGTACTATTATCGCCCGTGCATCTTTGTCTTGTGCTCACAAGAGAATATTTCAATGCAACAATGAAGGGAATATATAGCAGAACTATCAAGGCAAGTATTTTGATTATGTTAATAGCGTTAATAGAATATTTCATACTCGTCTAATGAGAGTCTGTGTATAAATTGTATTTTACATAAATGTCATTCCCCGACATGATCGGGGAATCTAGTATTTTAAATATCTTCTGGATTGTCCGGTCAAGCCCTGACCCGGATGGTACAGGGCAAGTCGGACAATGACAAATGATTTCTTTATACACAGAGCCTAATTAATCACAGATATGTATTATAGAAATCTGTGATTATCTGTAAATTAATCTGTATTATCTGTGCCTTTCCACACTTGCAAGATAAAAACAATACAATTAAAATAACATTAAAGGATACATAAACATTGAAAAAATACATTGAACAATTTATTGATTTTTTAAAAATAGAGCAAGGGGCATCTTCTCATACTCTCAGGGCATATGCAAAAGATTTAAACGAATTGCAACTGTTTTTAGATAAAAAGCCAAAAGAAATTAATAATCTTGATATTAGGGGTTTTCTCGCATATCTGCATCATAAAAGGCTGAAAAAATCAACCATCTCAAGAAAACTAGCTACTATTAGATCGTTTTTCAAATACCTGCACAGAGAAAAATATGTGAAAACAAATCCAGCCAAACTCGTATCAAGTCCCAAAGTTCCAAAGGTTTTACCTAAATTTCTTTCAATTGATGAAGCCTTTACTCTCATGGATGCACCTCGAGGAGAAACTTTTAAACCAACCCGAGACAAGGCAATTCTTGAACTTCTCTATTCTTCTGGTCTAAGAGTATCTGAATTAATTTTACTGGATATAAGCGATCTTGACATGAAAGAGTCTATTATCAGGGTAAAAGGCAAAGGCAAGAAGGAAAGAATAATCCCGATTGGCACTAAAGCAATAGATGCTATCCAAAACTACCTTCCTGAAAGAATTTCATTAAAGAAAAAATCACCGGCGTTATTTTTAAATAATCGCGGCGGCAGGTTGACACAAAGAAGCGTAAGACGTATATTATTATATTATAGCAGGATGATCAACCTTAAAGGTGATCTCAGTCCCCATACATTACGGCATACGTTTGCAACACACTTGCTTCATGAAGGCGCGGATTTGAGGTCAATCCAAGAACTCCTTGGGCACTCATCCCTTTCAACGACTCAGAGATATACACATTTGGATATTGGATATCTTGTAGAAGTGTATGATAAGGCACATCCGATGGCAAAGGAGGGAAACGGGGCATAAGTAATCTCTCAATGAATAATGACATCATTGTCATTGTTTTCTGGTCATTATTAATTGGTTGGTATTGGTAAGCGTTAAATGGAGAAAACAATGTTTCATGGAACAACAATACTCTGTGTAAGAAAAAACGGAAAAGTAGCTATAGCTGGAGATGGACAGGTAACTCTCGGTCAGATAGTGTTAAAACACAATGCAAAAAAAATCAGAACGTTGTATAACAACAACATTCTTGCAGGTTTTGCCGGAGCAACAGCAGATGCCTTTAATCTCTTTGAAAAATTCGAAAGCAAGATTGAAACGTACAGGGGTAACATAGCGAAAGCTGCTGTAGAACTTGCAAAAGAGTGGAGAACTGATAAAATATTAAGACGTCTTGAAGCACTCCTTATTGTCGCTGACAAAGAGCATGCCTTTATCATATCCGGCACCGGTGATGTCATCGAGCCAGAAGATGGAATAGCGGCTATTGGTTCTGGAGGGCCGTATGCACATTCAGCAGCTAAAGCACTGATAGAGCACACACAACTGGAACCAAGAAAGATAGTTGAAGAAGCAATGAAGATAACATCAAATATCTGTATTTATACCAATGAATCAATTAATATTGAGGAATTATAGCAATTTAGCTACCTCTTTTGATAGCTAAATTTCAATGAAAAATGCAAAAATTCCTGATAAACAAATTACTTAATTTTTTAATTTGCATTTTAAAATTTGAATGTTCCTTATCAAAAGGAGTTACATGAACAATCTCACACCCAGAAAGATAGTTGGAGAACTTGATAAATACATTATTGGCCAGCAAAGTGCAAAAAAAGCTGTAGCAATAGCCTTAAGAAATCGCTGGAGGAGACAAATGTTATCAGGTGATCTAAAAGATGAAATACTGCCCAAGAACATTCTCATGATCGGTCCTACGGGTGTTGGAAAAACAGAAATAGCAAGAAGGCTTGCTAAACTAGCACAAGCCCCGTTCATAAAAGTAGAAGCTTCAAAATTCACAGAAGTTGGTTATGTGGGCAGGGATGTTGAGTCAATGATAAGGGATCTTACAGGGCTGGCACTCAACATGGTCAAAACAGAACAAATGCAGAAGGTGCAGGAAAAGGCACAAGCACTTGCTGAAGAGAAAATCCTTAACCTCTTGTTACCTCCGCCAAGATCTCAACGGAAAATATCCATCAGCAATTCATCCGAACTGGGTGATGAAGATAAACATAATTATAATGAAACACGTGAAAAACTAAGGACTCAATTGAGGAACGGCAAGCTCGACAATAGATATATTGACCTTGAGGTACGTGAAAAAGTTGTGCCTTTTGGAGTTATTTCAAACATCGGTATGGATGAACTTGAAATTAATCTAAAAGAAATGCTTGGTAACTTTCTCCCTGAAAAGGCAAAAAAGAAAAAAGTTAAAATTCCCGAGGCGCTCCTGATTATAAAACAAGAGGAGGCCAATAAGCTTATTGATATGGATAAAGTTGTCAGAGAAGCCATTGAAAGAACCGAACAGAATGGTATAATCTTTATCGACGAAATAGATAAAATTGTCGCCAGAGGTTCAAGCTATGGCCCTGATGTATCAAGAGAAGGCGTGCAGAGAGACCTGCTCCCTATTGTTGAGGGCTCAACAGTTTCAACAAAACACGGGCCAGTAAAAACAGACCATATATTATTCATTGCAGCAGGAGCATTCAGCGCCGCTAAACCTTCTGATCTCATACCAGAACTGCAGGGAAGATTCCCTATAAGAGCTGAGCTTGATGCTCTTGGTAAAGATGAATTCCTCAGAATATTACTGGAACCAAAAAATGCATTAATAAAGCAATATACTGCTCTAATTGAAACTGAAGGGGTCAACATAAAGTTTACTGATGATTCAATTGAGGAGATTGCCTCCACGGCTGCATTGGTTAATGAAAATACAGAAAATATTGGTGCAAGAAGACTGCATACTATTTTGGAAAAACTCCTTGAAGATATATCGTTTGATGCACCTGAAAGAAAAGACGGTGACATGAAAATAGACGCAATGTATGTAAAAGACAAACTGAACGATATTATCAAAGATGAAGATTTAAGCAGATATATTTTGTAATCCTTTTTAAAAGGCTCCGTTTTTAAAAGTCTGAAAAATGACTATCCCTTGTACGTCATTCCCCGACTCGATCCATTATCCGTAGTGCTACGAAGGATGAATCGGGGAATCCAGATATCATATCTAAGTGAACTTTGTTTAAAATAAATGAGTTATGGCTTATTGCGTAATCATGCAGAGAGACTGGATCCTCCGGTCAAGCCCTGAACCGGATGGTACAGGGCAAGCCGGAGGATGACAAAAGTGATGGCATCGCTCTACCGTGAGACCTAAAACAATGGGGGGAATACTGTTTCTAAAAGATTGTGTAAATATCATATTTTTTGTTAAAATATAAAAGACCTCTATAAGCAAAGCCAATAAATTTTCCCAAATAGTTATGGCGTATAAATTTAAAACAAACAAATTATCTGAAATTAAAGAACAATACCGCCAGCTTGTTGAACTCTCTCCCATCCCAATCGGTGTTTTAAGCAACGACAAGATTGTATTCATAAACGCAACCGGAGCAAATCTCTTAGGTACAGCAAATCCTGAACATTTTATGGGAAAATCATTAATAAATTTTGTACATCCTGACTTACAAGACTCTGTTGCAATTCATCTTAAACAGATAATTGAAAAAAGAGCAGAAAATATATCTTTTGAAGCAAAATTCATTAGAACAGACCATTCAAATATTTATGTGGAGATTAAGGCAACAAGCTTCAATTATCAAAATATACCATCAGTGCAATTTACCTTTTATGAAATCAGTCAGCAAAAGAAGATAGAGGAGTTATTCGTTCAATCGAGACAGGATTGGGAGGAAACTTTCCACACAATCACTGATATGATCACTATTCACGATAAGGATTTCAATATTATTTATGCCAATAAGACTGCTATGAAAACTCTAAATCTGCCTCCTTTGAAAGGCAGTAACAGGACGCATAAATGCTTTAAATATTATCATGGAACTAACTGCCCGCCCGAAGGATGTCCAAGCTGTAATTGTCTTAAAACAGGATTACCAGCAAATTTTGAAATATTTGAACCTCATTTAAACATGTTTATTGAAATAAGATCCATGCCCCGATATGACCGTAATAACAGATTAATAGGATTAATTCATATTGCAAGAGACGTCACTGAGCGTAAAAGATCAGAAGAAGAGATTCAAAGAGCTAAAGATGAACTGGAAACAAGGGTAGAGGAGCGTACGTCCGAGTTGAGAACTACGAATGAACAACTGAAGGAAGAAATTGCCGAACGCAAACTGGCAGTTGAAGCATTACAAAAAAGTGAAAAGAAATACCGAAACCTATCACAGGAGTTTAATGCACTCCTTAATGGAATTCCCGACAATTTAATTCTTATTTCTCCCGATTTGAAAATAATGTGGGCCAACAAGGCTGCTGCTAATGTATTTCACAGAGAAATTTTAAAGATTAAGGGCCAATATTGTTATAGTTTATGCTATAACATTATTTCTCCGTGTGAGAATTGTCCAACACTCACGAGTTTCGCATCTGGTAAAGAAGCAACTGCAGAAATTTCAACTTCCGAGGGCAAAATTTGGAATATAAGGGCATTCCCCATTAAAGATGATTCCGGAAAAGTAAAAAACGTTATAGAATTGGCCAGGGACGTAACTGAAAAAATAAATTTACAGGCTGGTGTCACCCGGACAAGACACCTGGCATCACTTGGTGAATTGGCAGCTGGTGTTGCTCACGAGATTAACAATCCTATAAATAATATTGTCAACTATGCACAAATATTGATTGATGAATTCGAAAAAGAGAACAGAGATGACGATATTGCCCGCAGGATTATTACAGACGGTGACCGGATTGCCACTATAGTCAGAAGCCTTCTTTCATTTGCACGAATCAGAAAGGAAGAAAAGAGTTTAATCTATCTTCATGAATTATTTTCTGATATGCTTTCCCTTACATCGGCCCAAATACGAAAAGACGGTATCCACCTCAAGGTGAACATTCCCTCAAAATATCTTAAAATTCCTGCACACCCCCAACAAATTCAGCAGGTTTTTTTGAACCTCATAAGTAACTCCCGATACGCCCTGAACCAAAAATACCCTGGAACACATGACAACAAGACACTTGAGATTTCCTGTGAAGAGATATCAATTGATAATTCCCCATACGTTCGTATTGTGTTTCATGATAATGGTACAGGCATACACAGCAATATAATCGATAAAGTAATAAATCCGTTTTTCTCCACCAAACCAAATCGTGCAGGAACCGGTTTGGGATTAAGTATTAGCCACGGTATTATTGGTGAGCACGGTGGAAAATTTATGATCAATAGTGTAGAAGGAGAATATACGAAGATAACTATTGATTTGCCGATAACCCCAGATAGTGAGACATGAAAGCAAAAATCCTGGTAATTGATGACGAAGAAGGTATAAGGTTTACCTTCAAAAAATTTCTAACAGCCAAAGATTATGATGTAGACACGGCCAAAGACTTTGACGAAGCAGTGTCCTGCGTCTCGGAAAATGATTTCGACTTAATATTTGC
Organism: uncultured Nitrospiraceae bacterium; assembly: GCA_964347155.1. Classification (GTDB taxonomy): domain Bacteria; phylum Nitrospirota; class Thermodesulfovibrionia; order UBA6902; family UBA6902; genus CAYFXR01. The sequence continues at coordinate 12,108 of CAYFXR010000109.1, forward strand.
AGACATAATTTTAAAAGGTAAAACAGGCATAGACGTCCTTCGAGAGATCAAGAAAAGAAAACTTAACTGTCCTGTAATAATGATCACCGGATACCCTAATATAGATACCGCATCGGAGGCTGTTCGTCTTGGAGCCTTTGACTACATCCCTAAACCTATACAAAAAGATACCCTCTTTCATGCCATTGACGTAGCTTTGCAACATAAGGCCGTAATTGACGAAAAAGAAAAATATCGTTCAAATCTTGAGGCCATCTTCAGAAGTGTAAAAGATGCAATAATTACCGTAGATAAGGATTTGTTAGTGGTTGAAATAAATGAAGCAGCCAAAACTATCTGTGGTTTAAATCGTTACGTTATCGGGAAAACATTTAATTCACTTCCAGGTAATTGTAAACGGAAGTGTATTGATTCAATTAAAGAAACTATCAATCATAAGCAATCTGTGGAAGTAAACCGTCTGGAGTGTCAACTGAAAAACCGGAAAGAACAAATCATATCATTAAACACATCACCTTTCCTGAACCGTCAGGGCATTTTTTCCGGAGCTATTATGGTAATTCGGGATGAGACGCGTTTAACTGACCTGGAACGCGAGTTAAAAGAACGTCAGCAATTCCACAAGATAATAGGAAAAAGTAAAAAAATGCAGGAAATTTATTCTCTCATTGAATTGCTGGCAGATGTCGAAACTACTGTATTGATTACAGGTGAAAGCGGAACAGGCAAGGAACTTGTTGCAGAAGCGCTTCATTTTAAAGGCAACCGTAGCCGTCATCCGTTAGTAAAGGTAAACTGTTCTGCCCTGTCAGAAAACCTGCTTGAAAGTGAATTGTTTGGACATGTGAAAGGCTCTTTTACCGGTGCAATTAAGGATAAAATCGGGCGATTTCAAACAGCTGATGAAGGGACTATTTTTCTGGATGAAATTTCTGATATATCTCCAAGGATACAAATAGAGTTATTAAGGGTTCTTCAGGAGAAAGAATTTGAACGGGTGGGAGATTCAACTACAATGAAGGTAGATGTTCGAGTCATAGCAGCCTCTAATCAGGATATCTCAGATAAAGTTAGGACAGGGGATTTCCGTGACGATCTCTATTATCGCCTGAACGTTATGAAAGTGCTTTTACCACCTCTTAGAGAACGCCGCGAGGACATCCCTCTCTTAGTAGATTATTTCATAAAAAAATTCAATAAAAAATTTAATAAAGAGATTAAGGGAATCTCATCAGATGTACAAAAAATATTTATGGATTATCCATGGCCAGGGAATATAAGAGAACTAGAGCATTCTCTGGAGCATGCCTTTATTTTGTGTAGACATTCTACTGTTACCATCGATCACCTGCCAACTGAATTAACAAATTTTACGGTTGAAGCCCTTTCCTTCCGCAATGATGGGAATGCCGACGATCCGCAAGCTATCCTTCAGGCTCTTAAAAAAACCTCATGGAACAAAACCAGGGCAGCTCAATTGTTAGGCATAAGCCGACGCTCAATCTACAGAAAAATCAAGGAATACAAAATTATTAAAGAAAAATCACAAATTTAAAATTGAGACATGGCACATATTCGTGACAACGTGCCCTGTGCAATACTGCCCCGTTAGCAATATAAACAATTAAATCCCACCTTTTTATCAGCTACAACTACTTATTTTATAAACAAAAAACAACATTTAAATTTTTATTAGCCCTCTGGCACACATTTTGCTTTTTTATTATAGATTGTAGGATGATTTATGTTAAAAATAAATAATAATAAAAAATTATGTCCCTTTCTACAGGATCCATTTGAGGACTGTTATTGTATCAAAATGAGCAGTATTGATATAGAAAGGACAGTATATTTATGCAGCGATAATTTTAAAACATGTAAAATTTATAAAAATGGTAACGGCATCGGTAAAATCCTCACTAATAAAAAAATTAAATAATTCCTACCTAAATTAAGCGATTTAATTTCATAAAGATGTGCAAGGCAGGTGAAAAAATACATAGTGATACCTCTGTGCAGTTATTGTCTTGCTTTTATAATCTTCACTCTTTAAGTGAAAGACTAAATATAGCAGTAAGACAATTCCAATATCCAATCGCATTATGAATTTTTGAACATGCATTGCACATCTAGCTATATAAGAATCGCTCAATTTAAATACTATTTTATCTCGAAAAAAATAGAGCCTATAATAACGTCTTTCCTTCCATATGAGGTGCATACATTCCAAAACACTTCAAAACAGTAGGCGCGATATCCATTTGATGAGGATATTCTTTATTTATACTAAAATTTGTCAATAAAATACCAGGCACAATTGAAGGATCTATTATATGATCACCACTCCACTTTTTTAAATTATCCTCGATGATCTCAACTGGTGAGCCCCCGATGGCAGTCTGCCAGGATGCCCTGTAATTATCCTGAAATCCAACAACAAGATCGGGAGAATTATTTACCTGTTTTCCAGAATATATACTCCGATTCCTATAAACATTCTTTACGGCATATTGTCCATCTTTTGTATCTTTTAATTTAAGAAGGTCATCAATAATTTTATTTGCAACAGAATCTGCTTCCGTTCCTGATTCCACAACTCCCTGTTTCTCTCTTCCTTTGATGTTTAAATAGATACTTCCAAACCCAAGAGCATAGGCCTGAGTATTTTTCCAGTCAACCTACTGGAACAGACCACCACCATCCTTATCATCCCTGGAAACTTTTTGAGTCAGCCTCATAAAGCCATTTTGTACCATCCAGGAGTTGATATGCACCGTTCTTCGGAAACTTGAAAATCCATGATCAGAAAAAACCATAAGCGCAGTCTTATCATCTACCTCTCTCATCACTTCTCCAAGGATTCTGTCCATCTTCATGTAATAATCATCAATGACATGCCCATATTTTTCTGTATATGCCTTGTCATAAAGAGGATGTTCAGGGTCTTTAGTAACCCAGAAAATATGCTGTATCCTGTCAGTTGAAAAGAAAGCTGAAGCCAATAATCCTTCTTTAAATCTGTTTAATTCATACCAGAGCATCTGTTCCTGTTCTTTTACAATTTCATCGCACATGGTTATGAAAGCCTCTTCATCGGTTTTTCCCTCTTCAAGTGCCTTTGTATCTTCAGGCATACCAAGCGTATAGAAATTCCCTAATTCCTTCGCAAGCTCCTTTATATATTCATCTGGATTTGAAACTACAAATGCAGGATCTCTTGGACATATTTGCACCGGCGTCATATAAAGTTCAAACTCAGGATTAACACTACTTAAATAAAATTTAATAATCCCTGTAACTGTCTTCATAAGTCCAACCTTAAATTTTACTTCAATCCATTCGCTCCATTTTTCTTTATCAATTATTATTTTCTTTCCATCCACATGAATCTCAATCTTTGAATTATCAGATAACATAATAACATTGAGATCAATCTTTGCTTCTTCTCTCCTCCCGAGTTTTGTAACATTAGGACCCGAAATATGTGTTTTTATCTGATTCCCGTTTAATTTAACTCTTATAACTTTTTCAAAACCTTCTTCATTTTTGGAAATATCCCTTGTGGTGTAGAACGAATATCTACCAAGTCCACCCTTAATATCAGGGACCCCCAGACCGGCATAAAGTTTTGTTCGATTCAGCTTTGGTTGAAAAGTCATTGGCCATCTTAAAACAATTGATGGTATATTTTGAGATGAGGTATGGTCCCAAAAAGAATTCCCGTGCATGACAGGCAAAAACATGGCCTCTCTTTTCCCAAAGACATTTTTGGGATTCATTTTTAAAATAGCCAGTTCAGGCATGTAGTCTGTTACCCTGCGGCCCAAAAAATCAAAAATACCATGATACCCTGGATTGCATCCTGTGGCAATCGTTGCCCACGCAACCGGACTCTGGGCAGGATTACTTGTAGCCAATGGAGAAAAAATACCCATCTGGCTCAGCTTCTGAAAATTTGGTAAATCACCCTTGCCCATTAAAGAAGATAATATCTTTGGGTCTAAACCGTCCATCCCGAGCAGTATTACCCTGCTAAATTTAGAATTACCAACTATCTTTACTGAGTTCTCTTCTGTCATTATTTTCATACCCCTTCTTCTAAGATATTAATCAAATTCATTTACAATGATTATGACAATGGGAATAAACGCAGTCTATATGAATTATAGCTATTTAACGAATAAAATCTCCTTACATTGCGATTAAGCATCTAAAATTATTTTTTACCTCGGCAAATCCCGATGTATTGTGACGATACTTTCAAATTCGTAAAAGAATAACGGAAAACTGGCACGGTTCCCAGACACGAATAACGATAATCAATGTTTTTGAGATCGAATAGACTATACAATATTTGAGTTATTATATAAAATTTTAAATTAACTTTATTGACAGTGTCAACAAATGAAATTTTATTTTTATAAAATATAAAGCACCTTGACAATAAAGAAGATTTAATAATAAAATAATTTTATATTTTTATATATATGTTTCCTTTCACATCAAGCCACATAATGCTTAAAGGAGGTATCAAACCATGAGTCGCATTTTATTTGTTGCACATGTAGATAGAACTATGCTACTCAGTGGTGGTTTTGTCACTTTCGGGCCAATGTGGCTATCAGCAGTACTAAAACAATACGGGCATGAAACTAGTATCGCAGGTGTCAGTTATAACGAGATAGAAAAAACTTTTCAGGAATTTAAGCCTGATATTGTTGCCTATACAACATTTAGCGGCGGCCATATTACATATCTGGATTGGAACAGGAGACTTAAGGAAAAATTCAAGTTTTATTCCATGTTTGGAGGCCCCCACCCTACTTTTTCTCCTGAGATGGTCGAGGAAAACGGAGTAGACGCTGTATGCAGGGGAGAAGGTTTTGAAGCAATGCCTGAATTTGTCAACAAGCTTGAAAAAGGAGAAGACATTACAAATGTCAAAAACTTTTGGGTCAAGGTTGATGGCAAAATTCATGAAAATGAGCAACGACCTCTTATAAAAGACCTTGATATTCTCCCTCCTCCCGACAGAAGCCTCTATGATAAATATAAAGATTACAGGCTTGCAAGAACAGCCACCGTAATGACCAGCCAGGGTTGCCCTTTTAATTGTAGTTACTGCTTTAACCATCAGCTGCATAAAATGAGAGTAAAAGGAGACCCTATCTTCCGTCAAAGAAGTGTGGATCATGTGATTGAAGAATTAAAAGAGTTGAAAAGGGATTATCCGAAAGTAGAATATCTGATATTCAGGGACGAGATACTTACTGTCAGGCCAAAATGGATAAAGGAGTTCTCTGAAAAATACCCTCGAGAAATAGGTCTGCCCTTTTATTGTCTCATGAGACCAGAGATTATTAAAGAGGAAGTAATTGATGATTTAATAAAGGCAGGGCTGTTTTATATAGGAATTGGAATAGAATCCGGAAATGACTTTATAAGGAATAAAGTATTAAACAGGAATATGAGTAAGGAGCAGATTGTTAACGGACTCAAGATCCTGCGGGACAAAAATGTAAAATTCTCCATGTACAATATAGTCGGAGCTCCTCATGAAACCCTGGAGACAGCAATGGAGACGTGGGAGTTGACAGTAAAGTGCAAGCCAACATTTTGTGACGCCTTTCTGCTTACGCCTTATCCAAAAACAGACATATACAAGTATTCAGTTGCTAACGGTTTTTTCGATCCTAATATCAAATATCCTGAAACATACCATGAAAGGATAATATTAAATCTAAAAGATAAAATGCAGCTGGAAAATTTTATGCACCTGTTAGGAGTCGCGGTAGAATTTCCATGGCTTATGCCGTTAATCAAAAATGTATTGATAAAACTTCCTCTTCGTCCCTTATATAACAGAATTAGAAAGTTCTGGAAGGGATATGTTTACAGATACAGAATATATCCTTATAAGGTATCTGCACGAGAGAGTGTACGGATCATTTATAATGAAATATTCGTATCCAAGGCATAAATTTTAAGAATTGAAGAAAATATTTCTTTTTTACTTTTAACCCTGCAGTTTACTGCAGGGTTCTTTAATTAAAATGGAAGCATTTCTTTTTATGTGATATTATGGTTAAAAAGCATTAATGATATACGTCCCTTTCAGATAACATCTTTATATCCCCCCTTTAGTAAAGGGGGGCGAGGGGGGATTTGTTATGAATACATTTTATTTTAAAATCTCCCCTTACCCTGTACCAGAAGCGGTTCAGGGCTTACCCCTCTTTGTCAAAGAGGGGTTTTAAAATCTATTAATACTACCCTATGCCATATATGGATTTGGAAATTTTATTTTTTAATTCTTCTCCTTGGGGATTTGATATAATCTTTGTTACAATAAAAGACTAACTCTGGAATAATTTATTTTTTAAAAGGTATCGATCCATACATGCGAACATTTTTCAAGATTAACTTCAGTTTCAATTTTAAGATACCGTTAATTACATTGAAGGAGAAAAATATATGTTTGTTTCCATAGTGATTCCTCTGCATAATGAAGAAGAAAATATTGAGCCACTTTATCATGCACTGAAATCAGTAATGGATGCTGAAGGTAAGGACTATGAGCTCCTTTTTGTCGACGACGGAAGTACTGATAGAACCCTGGAACTACTTGAACCGCTTGAAGAGAAAGATCCAAGGATAAGATTGTTACGCTTCAGAAGGAATTTCGGCAAGGCGGCTGCATGGGCTGCAGGGTTTGACCATGCAAAAGGGGATGTCATCGTAACAATTGACGGTGATCTCCAGAATGATCCCAAGGATATTCCTAAAATGGTTTCCCTAATCGGCGAATATGATGTTGTTAACGGGTGGAGACGCAACAGGAAAGACCCTTTTATAATCAGAAGATTTCCGTCCATAATTGCAAACTGGCTAATAAGTAAGGTTACAGGTGTTAAACTTCATGATTACGGCTCCGGCCTCAAGGCATACAAAGCAGAGGTTATAAAAAATATCAATATTTATGGTGAACTGCATAGATTCATTCCAGCAGTTGCAAGCTGGTATGGAATCAAGATAAAGGAAATAGAAACCACCCATCACCCGAGACGCCGGGGAAAATCAAAATACGGGATTTCAAGGACTCTCATGGTAATTTTAGATTTAATCACCGTTAAGTTCCTACACAGCTTTTCTACAAAACCTCTTCAGGCATTCGGACCAATCGGCCTTTTATGCGGATTAACGGGTTTTCTCATCAATCTTTACCTTGCGTTTTTATGGCTCATGGGACAACCCATAGGACATAGACCCCTACTCCTTCTCGGTGTTCTTCTGGTTATTGTTGTAATACAACTTTTAGGCATGGGACTTCTTGGTGAAATGCTTGTAAGTACATATCACGA
>CAYFXR010000110.1:0-6824 GCA_964347155.1 uncultured Nitrospiraceae bacterium
ATTATTGAGTTTTTTGCTTCGGTCTCGATTCCGTTAGCAATCCTCTATTACTGAGTTTTTCGTATCTGCTTGAAAAAACACAATAACTTACAGTACTGAGTAATTTTGCTTATGTCCACAGACTGCAAATATGTTGAAGTTATCGTGATTTTTGTTGCGATCTGGAAGTTACAGATTTTTTACTGTAGTCTTAATTTTTAAATTTTGCATTTTATACAAGATAACAAGTGCAAATCCTTATTTGCTTTTTGCGCAATAGCGCTTATTTCAAGATAAATATAAAGAATCAAATATATAAAAAATTGCTGGCTTACCAGTTTTTCTGTTAAAATTAAATCCGGCTTAAAAAGCAATTTCTTATCAATTGTTGAGGAACATGTTGCTCTAAAAGATTATTTAAGGTGTAAATTGATTTAATCATGTTATCGATCATTAAAAAAACTCTCGCACAACCATTCAGAAATGCTGACCAGATTAATAATAAAGTGATTGTGCAGTGGCTAAATAGTCTGTCTGGCAGTTTTCTGGAAATAGGGCCAGGTAGTAACCCGTTAATAGGAAAAATGAATCCAAATGGAAAAAACAACCTATCTGTTATTGAATTTCCCGAGATTTTAGATTATTGCAAATCATTGGGTTTTACCTGTTATGGACAAAATGCAAGTATTGAAAAATGGGCCCCAGCAGATGACTCGATGGATGTTGTGGTCAGTAATCAATGCCTTGAGCATATACCTGACACAGACCATTTTATTTGTGAAGCAAAGCGAGTTTTAAAAAAAAGAGGAAAATTTATTATTTCAGTACCAAACCAAGGAGCATTGGCGTTCATTATTTTGCAAATGCTGACTATTAATCCTCCGATGAACTATGTGTCTGATAGATTTTATGGTTTGGGTAATCCTCTTTCAAATATCCGGTGGAAAAAGCGTGAAGCTCCCGGTCATGCTCATCTTAGATTATTTATGACAAGAGCCATGAATGACTTGCTTAAAGCGTATGACTTTAAAGTCTTAAAAAATCATGGAGGAAGTTGGGGTACACCGATAGGAGGAGAGTTATTTGCAAGACTTTTTCCATATTATGGTTTATATACGACGGTTTTAGCTGAAAAAAAGTGAGACTTTCAATAAATATAATCCTTCTTTTCTGCATTAGCACATTTCCGCATACAGAATCATCCTTGTAGTTGAATTTTACTTCATTACAGGATGCCTCAATTATCGATGAGCGTTTGGGGGTTGATAATATTGCAGTGAGCATGACTCAATAGTATTTCCCAAGCAAATCTCATCTATCCTCATTATAACAGAGAGAGCAACATTGGGGCTTAGACGCTTCTGGAAGAAAAGAAGAAACATTTAAAAAGGTTATCAGTAAATTTATCTTAGGCAGGGTCTTCATTGGCTCTGCCTTTTGTATTGACTTAAAATGGAAATCATCAACCTGCACCTCACTGTTACTCAACAATAATATGATGTTGTTGAGGTTTTATCTCAGTATCGAATTTTATTGAGTAGATGGTGTTATCAGTAATTCCATTAAAGACAAAATCTAACAATAACCGGTTGTAAGCAGGGATGAATTTCACGTTTTGTTTATTACAATATGAAATACTCGCATTTGCTTTTTTTTCAAGATTGCACATTCTGGTAGGTACCTACTGGTATTCAGACGTGTCCCGACCTGAAGATTTACATTTGTACTATTGCATAAAATGCAAAAATATAAAATGAGTAGCACTGTAAGTTATCAATATGTCTACAAAGGAAAAAGGGATTTGCCCTTGAAAATCGAATTCTGGTTCAAATTTCTTTTTACTGCCTGATTTAATACTCTTGTTTCTACATTATAAGGTTCAGCCAAATGCGCGCCTAACATAACCTTTTGGCCTCGGATAAAAAGAATCTTAATCTCAATAGTATCCAGTGGAACTTGTTTTTCTCATCGTTATTACAAATTCAAGGCTGATCACCCTGTTTTATGTCTAGCAAATTTATCTCCATCAAGAGCACGCCAATAATTGACATTATCGTAAAAACAAAAACCCTCCATACAATGTTTATCGCCATATCACCAATTTCCAGAAGTACACCGTATCCAATTATCGCAGACATGGTTGTATGGAACACTCCCATTGCACTACCGCACACAGCCCCTCCGATAACACGTCTCTGTAATGAAGCTCCTCCAGCGCCCAAAGTCACCACAGCACCACATATCAAAGGTATAATAATCGCGAGTACCCAAATCTCCTTCAAACTCGGCAGGTCCTGGAGCTTCATAATATAAGCATAGTCCGCGACTAAGAATGTTCCGGTCCCTAGAATTGCACATATTACAATATGCCAATATCGAGGCTTAATTGCAGCCCTAATTTTGCCCCGATCCCTCATCCGGCGCCGTATCGTCAATGGCCAATTATAAAAACGGCAAAATACACTGTGTTCCAGTAAAGCACCTCTTTCACCAAAAACGGGAACAATATGTACCGCTCCGGTTGCCCAGTGTCCTGCCATAAAACGTGCCAAAGAAGGATAACGATAAGCCATCTGGATAGGAAAAGCCAAATAGCCTATATACTTGAAAAATCCAAGAAACACTGCAATATTATAATCCCTAAAATTGCGCTCCTTAATAACAAGATACAATACGTATAGTCCCCGGACCAGTGAACCTGGCGAAAGAGGTACTACCTGAAACAACGCTATAATACTGATTCCAATAGCATACGCCTGTACTCGCGGCATCTCAGGATGCATTGCAATATAAATAATCGCTACTAGCACAGAGACAATCTGCGTAATTGGCACTGTGCAGATGTGCACAGCCAGACTCTTGAGATACTTCTGAATAAACGGCTCTTTAACCTGCGAAAGGATAACTCTTGCGTCATCATCGTCAATCAGTTGATTTTTCTTTCCATCTAAAACCATATCATGAAGCCATTGAGCACGAAGGTTCGCATCGAAATAAAGCCGAACAGGCCGTAAAACCAGATAAGCCAACCGTCCCTTCGCATATTGAAAGTCAGTCACAATTCTATGCAATCCTGTAGGCAGCAGTGATAACGGCAGATGATATGAACATCGCCAAACCTGTCCTGCCAGCTTGAGGGCGCGTTTATCATCAACCCTCCCTGACCTGTGCCAGCCAATTATCTTCTCTACAAACTTTCCACGAACAGCCCGACGTAGATACTTCCAGCTTGTTAACATCTCCCAGTAATGCTTCCGATAATAAGGTTGCCCCCAAATTCGTCTGAAAAAGCGGCCTGCTAGCGGTATAATACCGATCACGTAGAACAGCAGAAGTAAGGCTTTGTTTCTACGCAGCTTCTCCTCGCACTGCTTGTTAATCAGATTTCGAACCTTCCACCCTGTTACAAAATTATTAAGTATAGTTGACCATAACCGTATGTCGTAAAGCAGCCGGACATGATTGTGTGTAATATCTGGAACCGATTCCCTGTACACGCGGTCATCTGCTTTCAACTCTTCCAGCATCTGACCCATATCAGTAAACTCATCGCGGTGCGCCTCAATAAACTGCTCCAGCTTATTGATATTGCCTCGGTCAAACTGCACCAGACTTCCTCGTTTTAGCCCTGTGGCTATGAGCTTGAAATCTCCCGGGCTCATCGGCAAAAATGGTAAAAGTGCGAGCCCTGCCCTGAAATCAACTGCCACCAACCCCTCAGAAGGAGATTCTTCTGTTCCTTTACGTTTTAGACAGTTCGGCTGACTTTTGCAGGTAGACCACTCATACTGTCTGGCAAGTTCATGAGCTCCCATATGGTGTAATAGATCTACAAATTTATCCATAAACTCACGCTTGGCCCGATATTCCGGCGAGCCAAGACTATGGACATCAACCTCCATGCCTTTGCTCCACCGTTTCAGCAAATCCAGATGGTCATCGACTTCTAACCGCCACGTTCTTCCCTCAATCCACTCGCTCAACTCGCCGCAGCTGCCCATCCTGCTGTCCACAAACGTTGCATGAATATCTACAACTACCCTTTCATCACCAAACCAAATCTTTGCCCCCCGCCGGATAAATTTCTGCCAAATCGCGCCAGATCTTGACGAAGCAGGATTTACCTGAGGCTGAAATGGCCCCTGAAAACCAACCCAGTATATTGCATCGCGAAACAGCCGCGAAAATGCTGTCGGGGGAATGAGAATCTTCATAGCAAGAATCTTCCCTGGTTCAACGCCCGTTATTTGCCCTCCCTCACACTGAATATCGAGCACCTTCACCCGATATACCTGTCCAGCAAATCCACCACCGACAAAGTTCTCAATAACCAGGCGAACGATTCCTTTATTCGCCTCGGCCACACCTGTAACATCATATTCTAATTCGGTGCCCGCTTCTAAACGTTCAACATGCATTGGCCTATGCAATGCTGCCTTCTGGAATTCGTTCTCAAGTTCCCAATAAATTTTATCAGAGTATCCTATTTCCATTTTGCATTTCCTAATTTCACTACAACACTACGTTTCTACCATGTCTGGTCTTTTATAATAGATATCGGTATTTGAAAGGAAAAATGTTAGACTTTTATAATATCCAAGCGAGATTTGTGCCGAAATGGCATAAAGTTTTCCTTACTTAACAGAGTATTATAGAAGAATTCACTCATGATCATCAATATATAATCCATCTAATTCGTCCTTTGAACCAAACCATTGATAACTTTGCCGAACTACTACATCTACAGTGTCTCCTACTCGTACAGATTTGTCCCAATTCTTTGATGAAAAATCAATTGGTTTGTCCTCCCCAACAATATGAACTTTGAATCCTCTAAATGACCAATGTAGTTCATTAGTCTGGCTATATGGTTCAATTGATCGCACAATTTTTTTTGTGATGTGTCGCTTTGGCTGTCTTGCTTCCCAAATCCTTGCATAAGCTCCAAGAAAAATTAATGCACAAAATAGTACGAAAATAGCATACTGTACTATTTTATTATTCATGCCAGGATGTCCTCCTAGGATACTGTTGACGGAGCAGCAGGTTTTATTGTAGAGTTGACCTTCATGTAAGAACTCTCTCATTTATTATCGATAATGAGGGAGATATAGTCAAACAAAATAAATTTCCGTACTTGCCTGTCCTCACAAAAGTGGGGAAAGCGGAATACATAAATTCATTAAAAAATTGAAGGCCTGCCTCTTTCGTCTTTATGTCAAATTAGCTGCCATATTGATCGCACAGGTTCTCGATCAAAACTTGAAGTTCATCCGGTTCAAGAAGTTTATCAGGCAGTGCAACTTCCACCAGACAGATGGCTCTGAAAATTTTTTTTAGAAGGTTTACAACGCAGTAATTGATTATCTCATCAGGCAGTGAATCAGGAGCATTTTCAATGAGCAACATATCTCTGTACCAACCATCTTTTGGAGGAACAATCCCAGCGCAGTCATTTCCTTGAATACTCTTTGGAGTCGCTCCATTTGACAGCGCCAGGGCCCTGAGATCGCGATTTATCAGTCTAAGCCCCCTCATGGCAGGATTTGACATCGGACGATGCCGCCCCTTTGTAATGGGGAGGAAACGAAATAAATCAACACCTGAACAATAGATCAACGCATCCTTGCCTCTGCTTTTATCAGGCCTGATTACAAAATACATAAATTCATTTATATATTCATATGATTTTTTTGTATTCGTCATAACGTGCTATGTTTATTTCTTAGACAATTTTGATTTTGTCCGGTCTATTATTATGCAATATAGTGTTGATGTATTTTCAAGTCTGCAGCAGATTTACTTCTTATTTTTTAATGTGAAATTTTTTACTCTTACTTGGGATTTATGTAAACCCAAACTTTCATGCCCCTCTGGGGCCCCACTAAGAATGAAAATGCCCTTGTCTGTCATTCCCCGACTCGCCCTGTACCATCTGGTTCAGGACTTGATCGGGGAATCCAGAAGAAAAAGACATAGAAGCAGATCATTTATTGTGTTAATATGTGACATGTATTTAACTCGGCGAATCATTAACCCAAAAAATGCATTATTTGGATTAAGGTTTTCAGGAAATGACTGATAAATATCTTCCAGAGTTCTGTCTTAAACCAATTCTGATTCTCGGGTGTGGAAATGTCTTATTCGGTGATGACGGCTTTGGTCCGGCTGTAGTCGAATATCTGCAGAAACACTACATGATACCGGAACATATCTGTCTCATCGATGCAGGTACGGGCGCAAGAAAGATACTCTTTACGCTCACCTTAAGTGAAAAAAGGCCTGAGGAAATTATTGTTATTGACGCGGTGGACAAAGGCAGGCCAGCAGGAGAGATATTCGAGATATCAATTGATGAAATCCCCCTTGAAAAAACAGATGACTTTTCCATGCACCATGCACCAACATCCAACCTGTTAAAAGATGTAAAAGAAAAATGCAATGTAAAAATAAGGGTACTCGTCTGTCAGGTTGCTCATATCCCGGAGGAAATAGGTTCGGGCCTGTCAGAACCTATAAGAAAAGCCGTTCCCCTGATTTCAGAAAAAATCAGTTCAGAGTATTTCCCTATCTGAACCCTTGTACTTCTTGAGCCTGAAATACGCTTCCCTCTCTCTCTCGCTTATGTACTGAGCAATAGTCTTTATTTGATATTTCAGTCCTGGCAACATTCTTTCATCCAACACCTTTATTTTCCTTGCAATCCTCAGAATCTCGTCACTCAATCTTTTTAATTTATTCTCATAGGCTGCAAGCTCGATCATTAGTTCCAAGACTTTCTCAAAGAGATAAATACTTTCTTCAAGGTGTGGCGTTGTAGTAAGTAAATTATATCCTCTGTCATC
>CAYFXR010000111.1:0-1643 GCA_964347155.1 uncultured Nitrospiraceae bacterium
TTCATTGAAACTAAGTGGCGATATAGGTAGATGATCAACAGACGGGAATTTATCTTTACACTTACAGGTATTATCCTGTCCACAATGACAGGTGAGAAGAGCATGGCAGCGACACACAAAAATAAAAAAACAAGAGTATCCCTTGTAAACACTATAGATAGAGAATCAGGCATTGAAAAGGCCTTAGAACTCTTGGGAATAAACCTTGTAAAGGGGAAAAATGTACTCCTTAAACCAAATTTCAATACCGCCGATACCTTCCCCGGTTCTACGCATAATGACACTCTTACAAATTTGATACTGCACCTTAGTAGTATGGATGCAAAGAGCATAACAATAGGAGAAAGGAGCGGTCCCCCTGATACGGCGGATGTTCTGAAAGAAAAAGGGATTTATGACATTTGTAAAAAGCTCGATGTGGGGCTTATCAATTTCGAGAAACTTCCCTCTGATCAATGGCTGAAAGTCAAGCCGGAGCGGAGCCACTGGATAAATGGTTTTTACGTGGCGAAACCGGTACTTGATTCAGAATGTACCGTAGCCACCTGCTGCCTTAAAACCCACGGCTATGGAGGGGTGTTCACCATGTCACTGAAGCTGTCAGTAGGAATCACGCATAAGAGAAACATGGCTGAACTTCATTCATCCTTTATCAGTATGCGCAAGATGATTGCCGAGATCAATCAGGTTTACAAACCTTCCCTTATATTATTGGATGGAATAGAGGCCTTCGTAGACGGAGGTCCTGCACACGGCACAAAGAAGAGGGCGGACGTGATACTGGCTGGAACTGATAGGATCGCCATAGATGCTGTCGGACTGGCCGTCTTGAAAAAACTCGGAAGCAACAAGGAAATCATGAAACGAAAGATCTTCGAGCAGGATCAGATAGAAAGAGCGGTTGAGCTTGGGCTGGGGGTATCGGGTCCGGAAGAAATTGAGATAATAACTGATGATGAAGACAGCAGGAGATATGCAGGAACGTTGAGAGAGATACTGATGGAGGGGTAGAGGTGAAAGCCGGCAAAAAGCTCAACGTCACATGATACCTAAAATACCTTCGCCTGTTTCAGGAGGGCTGATACTCTCCTACAGGTGTTCTGCTGAATGTAAGCAATACATCTACGGCTGTTCGCCGAAATGGTGCCGACTGGTTCTCCGTTAGCCCGTTTTACTTGGAATATGTCCCTTTTGAACGGACAGATAGGGCGATCAGGATCGCTATAGATATTTTTAAGAGAAATACCATGGTCTACCAGCTTGATTATTACAAACGGTTCATGCAGTGGGGACTCAAAGACAGGGTCTCCTTTCAAGGTTATCTGAAGCTTGAGAAAAAGGAAAACCTGTTGCGTAATGTGGAATTTTTAATGATGGGCAGGACTCCCTATGTTTTAAAGGATGAAATGAGGGAATATTATCCCTCTTTTCCGGCGTCTTCATATTTTCACGAACCATGCATAACGCCGCTGTTAAGGACATGGCATAATCATTTTTGTACGGACTTAAGAAAGTTCCTCGTGAAGAATGGTGATTTCAGGGAACTTCAACCAAAGGAATTCTACTCTCATCTGGATTAGCAAATGAAAAGAGAAGCGTACTTATATTCCGGTCTCGATAACGGGAGTGTCATGTGCCTTACC
>CAYFXR010000112.1:0-27637 GCA_964347155.1 uncultured Nitrospiraceae bacterium
TGGTCAGGGTTTTCGTGACAGAGACGGCAGTCTGTTTCTTGAAGACTATTAAAGACACTGTCTGGAATGCCAATCTGCTGATTGACAGGCGGAGGGGGGACATCAGCCCAAAGTGGCATGGAAATAATGAGAACAATACAAGCAAACAGAATTACTACCGCTGGGATCCTCAATTTCTCAAACATTTTTTTAATCACCTGGACAATGCAGTTCACTGACTGTAGCTGCATTCTTGTTAAAATATTATATATGAATAATTAAAGTATCACAAATGGCAGTGAAGAGTTACGTGATGAAGAGGGGAATCTACTCAAGAGCAGATTCCCCTCCAGCCGCATGACAGTCCTGACAACAAGTGCTTATCTTCTTCTTCTCCTCTTCTTCTGAACGCATCCCTTGCCGCACTTCGCTTCATCTGAACCGTATAATGCACTGACTGTAGCCA
Source organism: uncultured Nitrospiraceae bacterium (assembly GCA_964347155.1). Taxonomy (GTDB): domain Bacteria; phylum Nitrospirota; class Thermodesulfovibrionia; order UBA6902; family UBA6902; genus CAYFXR01. Next base: position 446 of record CAYFXR010000112.1, read on the forward strand.
CTGGTCGTTCTCTACATTCAGTGACAGGAACGATAATCTGTGTATCAGTCCATGTACTTGTTGCAGTAACCACGCCGTCAATCGCAACATTAATATAATCTTCAGCGCCTGAGAACTGCTCCATGAAATTCGTGCCATTAATGGTAAGGAGTCTTCTCTTCGTATCACACTTCATATACGTTATCGCCACGTCCGGGACAATACTGATAACGACAGGATTACTCTGCACGTCACCTTTTACCGCACGTACTTCATAATTTCCTGTAGCTGTTGAGCCTGGAATCGTGAATGTCAGGGAGTTTTCACTTATCGCATCAGGGGTGATCAGCATTGAGGTACCATCGGTAGCAGTCAACAGAACATCGCTAACCCATTCGTAACCATAGATAACGTTTGTGAATGCTGTACCGCTAAGGGTCACCACTGTATCAGTACCAGCAGTCATAACCAAAACGTCAGAGCTGCTGATATACGGGGTTACGGGACCGGTACCAGGTGCTGAGGTAGTTGTATAGCCACCGTGGCATCCCATGCAATCATCATTGTTACCGATATGCCCCCAATATGCGTCCTCGGCACCCGGGTCGATTACGCCTAGATTGGCAGCAGCTGGTGAATCAACCTGGATGTTATGCAGCGACTCGAATCCATGGCAGCCTTCACATGTCCTGATTGAAAGGGCAGCTGTGGTTGGCGGTATTACATCATGGCACCAGAGACATTTGGTAGTATCAAGACCGAGTCCTGTATTATGATGGGTTGCTGAATTACCATATACTAATACACCTGTATCAATGTCTGTACCGGGAACTACCGGGTCACCGGTTCCCGATGCATGACAGAAATTACATGCACCTCTCCCATTAGGTCCAAGGCCGTCACTTGGCTTAGGTGTTACGAGAGAAGGATCGTATAACGGTATTTGATGTCCATCGCCTATGTTGTCTACAAGGTCACCATGACAGGCTACACAGTCGCCACCCTGTGCAGTAGCGGTCAGGTGATGGACAGATGCATCTCCAGCAATCTGGGCATGGCAGAACAGGCAGTCTCTGTATACATTGATATCACAAACACCGGTAGAGCAATCCACGTCGTGGCATGAGAAACATTCAAAATTTCCCGGTGGATCGTCAAAAGGAGCAGAGTTGGGATCACCAATAGGGGTACCAACTAATAAATGGTGCCTGTCAGGTATCGATCCAGGGTCAACAATTAGCGGGTCTTCGTGACATAGACGGCAATCTGCTTCTGCAAGGTTGTTAAAGACGCCGTCGTCAATACCAAGCTGTTGATTAACAGGTGGGGGGGGAACATTTGCCCAGACAATCATGGCGAAAGCCATGGCAAAGACTAATGCGAGGGGAAAGATAGAAAACCTTTGTTTCATCTTTTTCACCTCCTCCCTTATTAAAATTTATTCCTGAGGTTCTCTCAAAGAAAGAACCTTTTCCAAGTCAAAGGAAGCAAATTATGCCATACATCTTAACTCAGACTTCCCAAGATATGATAATCAAATGACTTTGACTCATTTCCAAAATTAAGAAATTACCATCGTAAGTACACAGTAATTTTTCAAATTAAATTTTCAAAAAAATTTTTGTCGTATGAAGAAAATGAAAAAAATTTTATATAAATTCTGACAACATAAAATTCTTTATTTTGTAAAAAAAATACTACACTTATAATATTTTTTATTTGTTTCTTAACACAGGGGTAATATAAATATAATATATCGTGATTGGTCTCAAGAATCAATAGAAAAATTCTTTACAAAAATGTGTATGTTGTGAATAATTCTTCACAACAAAAAAACCACGGATGTTCTTGAAATGGCATTTAATAATTGAGATGAGTTTTTTGCCCTGTAAGATATTGTAAAAATATAATTTTTCCAGCAGGATGTCTGTTATCCTTCAAATTTAACTCTGCAGAGGGCTTGATATAATTCCCGGTTTTCATTAGTTAAGACTAATAAATCTATTAGAAAAAATAATTATAAAAAGTACATCGAGAAAAACAGGGAAAATTTAATGTAGAAAAAAATATCTTAAATAGGGACTATATCGATAGATGGCTTTCTAAGATATTGAGAACGGAGAGGATATTTTTGCCTTCTTTGGTGAGAAAATATTTCTTCTTTCTTTGCTTTATTATTTCATTATCTTTAAGTATCCTAAGATGAAAATTTACTTTTGTGTGATCATCCACATTAAGACTTCTCACTATTTCCATGAGTCTCATATCTTTATTCCTGTCTAACAATCTAATTATATCTCTCCTTAATGGATTTGATAACGAACCAAGGGCGTAGTCAAGTCCTACCTGTCTTTCACTTACATCAAACTTTGCCTCTTCCAGTGTTCTTTTTATTATGGCGTCCAGGTCCTCTATCCTGAAAGGCTTGGATAAGTAATCGCTGGCACCCCTTTTTATCGCCTCTACTGCATTATCAATAGTGGCAAAGGCAGTAATCATGATTACCTTTGTTTTTGGTGTAATCTTTTGGAATTCTGTGAGTACATCCATTCCACTCATCTTCGGCATCATAAAGTCAATAATAGCAATATCAAACTTGGTGGATGTTACCTTTTCAATGGCATCTTCTCCTGAAGAGGCTATGGCTGTGCTATATCCCCTGATTTTAAGAATTTCAGAGATATTTGTCCTTAATTCTTCATCATCGTCAACTATCAGAATTTTATTCATTTATAATTCTCCAAAACTTTTTTATCGATAACGGGAAGCTTGATAGTCACTATTGTGCCCTCACCCACTTTACTTTTAATTTCAATGTCTCCTTTGTGCTGGTTAATGATGCCGTAACATATCGATAAACCAAGTCCCGTGCCCTTTCCCACTTCTTTAGTGGTGAAAAAAGGATCAAAGACCTTTGAAAGGTTTTCTTCCGGTATCCCTGCACCCGAATCAGCTATCTTTATCTTAACCCATTCGTTGTCGTTTGAACTTTCTATACAGATTTCGTCATAGGGTTTCATGGCCTCACAAGCATTATTAAGAATATTTATCAAAATTTGTTCCAGCTTAACCGGATCACCCATTATTTCCGGCACAACTGATAGTTCCTGGTGAATATTAATATCTCTAAATTCATGCTGCATAAGTGTAAGCGCACCTCTGATAAGCCGGTTCATGTTAACAGGTTTCACATCTGAATCTGTATCATGGGAAAACTGCAGAAGCTCTTTTGCAATATTGGAAGCTTTCTTAACATTTTTTTCAATCAGATTAAGCCTGTTTGTAACCTGTGAATCATTTGTATTTCCAAAAACATCTCGTAATAGCTGAAGATTTAATGATATATTCGCAAGTGGATTATTTATTTCATGTGCTACGCCAGCGGCAAGATGCCCGAGTGATACCAATTTCTCAGACTGGGCAATCCGTTTTAGACGTTCCTCTATGTTTTTATTCATCTCTATGTCAAACACATTCAGTGCCTTTATGATAAAAAATGTTATTAATACTGCACATATTCCGCGAAAAACCTCTACATGCAATTGAATAAGCGGGAATACCGTACGGGAAGGCACTATTCCTGCAAGAATGCCATAAAGCGCAAAAACAATACCGGCATAAAAGAGCTTTTTTGTTACATCACTGCTTAGGCTCTTTACATCAATTGAAAATACCCTCAGACCGTAAGCGGTTGTAATGGCACCGATAAAACCAAAGGTATACCTCGCAGAGATATCTGCCCTTTTGAAAAACTGGAGATCCGTACTGAATCCATGATACCAGAGATATATTATCCAGATGAAGAAGAGGACTGCAGGAACTCCATACAAAGACTTCTTGAGATTACGGCCATTTTTAGTAGAAATAATAAGTGACAGGCCAAACTGTAGTAAAAACACAAACGACACAATAACAGCGATGACAGTTGTTACTTTTAATATGTATATCTCGCCTTGTGACATAAGTGTCTTTTCCAAATGTAAGTAGAGCTCAAGCCATTCGTGGGTTCCATGGGTAAATCCAAATCCGGCCAAGAGCCAGAGACTTTTAGCAATCTTTAATTCGCTTGACCTTGTCTCTTTAAATAAAATAGAGCTTCCCAGGAAGAAAAATGAGAGCCCATAAAAAAAATAAATATAGGTAACAGATGAAATACCTGGCAACATAATCAAACAGTATGGAACAAATCTTTAATTGCTATGGATAAAACGATTATCTAGGCCTACATCAAATACAACAAAAGAATGAATAATAGCAACATACTACAGCAATACCGTCAAGATAATTTACATATATTATGCCATTTTTTTACAATAATGTCTATAATTTAAGCAAGGAGTCCCCGAATTTGCTGATGAATTAACCCAATAACGTCAGAAGGTTAAGGTTACGTCATAGTGCATTATCTGGCTTAAATGCCTCAGGCATGAAAGTATTGGGGGGCAGGGCGAATCGAATCAGTATTATTTGGGTTTATACACAAAAAAAATTGGCCGGATGCCTTATATAATTTTTACAGGCATCCGGCCATAAAAGTAAAAAAAACAATCTTTAGTGGAATATTAGTCGTAGCCTCCTTCATTACTCTTGTGGTCATCACATCCATTAAGGGTTGAATAACAATTTTTCTTATCATAATTAAACGTTCCAGACGGTTTTTTAAAGCCTGATAATGCCGAATAATTAATCCCGCCTGACCAGTATGTATATGGCGCTGGCTGATTCCTGTAAACAATCAGTCTGGATACCTTATTGCCGTGAGGAATATTTGCGTGGCATGAAATGCAGTAGGCATTGTGTTTCCTGTTATCAGGAGTTGGTTCATAGTCTCTGTCATCATGCTCCTTATGAGCGTCATTACGCCACGTATCTTTATTTGAAGAAGGGAATGAATCATGACAGTTCAGACAGAATATCTCATTTGACCAGTTCGTATTAAGAACATCATAAGGGGAATCTGCTCTGTTACGCCCGCTTATATCATTCAGACTGAATAGTCTTCCTGAAGAACTCTCTGGCCAGTATTTATTTGTCCCCTTTAAAGCAAACTCAAAGCCTGTGCCTGTATCCACTACCTCGTGGCAATCAGAACAATTGAGGGTCTGGTTTCCTACATTCATCCACGGAAATAACATCTGTGAAGACTTGAGTGCCCTCGGTGAATATGATCCTGTCTGGTTATTTAATGTAACCTCAACAGGATGGGCAGATTTATTAGCAGGGTTATATTCCATGGCCTGGTCAGTAAGGTTATTGCCCGATGGTCCGATAATATCCGTAACACCACCAGGTGCTTCACCGAATCCATAATATGAGTGACATTTGAAACATACCTGATACTCCTCTGTAGCCGGGTCTTTAAACGTGAAATTTGTAACCTGTGTCCATTCCGGAGCGCTCCCTGGCTCCACACCCCGATAAGCACTCCAGTTTGCTATATAATCAGGGTGGTTTTCGATATGACCGGCTGTTCCGTGGCAGTCAGAACAATACACAGGCTGCCCCTGCTCTCCCTTTAAAATTGTATCAACGACATTAATATATGTACTTGCATGACACAGCCAGCAAGTATCAGCGGCAAAGCCTCCATGTTGATTAATGAGATTGGGAGTATGACATGGTGTACAGGTCTGCACACCGATTCCCTGATGACCGGCAAATACTGTCCCGGTATAGAAAAGGATAATGAGTATTATAAAATATAAAAGCTTCTTCATTTCACAAAACTCCTACTTGTACACCTCAAATTCATAGATGGAATATCCGTCAGAATCCCGGGCTTCCTTACATTTTACCCGAACGAATCGAGCTTCTCTGTCACTGAATGTCAGCTCATCCATTCCGCCGTTGCCGTGTTCAACTTCCTTTACCCGCCTCCAATTTTTTCCATCTTCGGATACTTCTATCCGGTAATCTTCCGCATAATCACTATGCCAGTAAATGACAACCTTTGAAATGCGATATCTGTTTCCAAGGTCGACCTTAAGCCATTCATCATCATGACTCCTGCTCCACCATCTTGTGCTCATGTCTCCATCCACCGCATTGGAAGGCCTGTAAGAGTACTCATAATCAGAAGCGGAAACAGGCTTGTTAAGAGCCAGATTGTCTTCAGCCGGGGGTTCACTTACCGTAACGATTGCATTATCCGAATCTGTTGCACCGTCATTGTCGGTTACTGTTAGTGTTACAGTGTAACTGCCCTGACTGTAATATGTATGCGAGGTAGATATCCCGGAACCCGTACTGCCGTCACCAAAATTCCAGGCATAATTCACAACAGTTCCATCCGGATCATATGAGCCCATGCCTGAAAAACTGACTGACTGGCCAACCTCTGCAGTTTTATCAGGACCGGCATGCGCAACCGGGGGCTGGTTCTGGGGAACGCCATATTGTACTGTTATCAATGCCGTGTCTGTGTCAGTAGCCCCTTCATTGTCTGTCACGGTCAACGTTACGGTGTAACTGCCCTGATTGTTGTATGTATGTGCGGTAGATATCCCGGAACCCGTACTGCCGTCACCAAAATTCCAGGCATAATTCACAACGGTTCCGTCAGGATCATATGAGCCCGAGCCTGAGAAACTGACTGTCTGGCCAACCTCTGCAGTTTTATCAGGACCGGCATCTGCCACCGGAGGCTGATTCTGGGGTCCGGGAAACGTTGTGTGACAATCAACACAAGATACGAAGTTCTCCGCCATGCCATTGTCGATTGCCGCAAGCACCAGCGGATCCTGACTCGTGTGGCAGGCAAAACAATAAACCGGTATAGTGAGCTGCTCATGAACTGCCACAATATTATCTTCAGTTTTATCATGTTGCGATTCATGGTTTCCGAATATAGTGTGACAATTAGCACAGAATACTATCACGCCGCTCCTTCCGAGTGCTATGGTGTTCTGTATGATTGGATCGGTGCTGTCATGGCAGACTGAACAACCAAAGCCCATATTTGTTACATGCTCGGTGACCACGTTTGCAGCATGGCACTGCGAGCAGTCCGGATAGGGAACAAGTGCACTATCATGGGCTGCTTCGTGCAATCCAGCATCTGCACCGTGACAATCGGTACAAAACACCGGCTGTCCACTCTTGCCTGTTTCGATGGCATTCTGTACGTTTGGGTCTGTACTGTAATGACAGACACCGCAGTCCAGGCCATGATTCGTCACATGCTCTGTAAACACATTGGCTACATGGCACTCTGCACAGTCAGGAGAAGGCAGGAATGTCTGGTCATGGGCTTCCTCGTGTGACTGTCCTGAATGACAGAACAGGCAATCCCTGTATAATCTGGACACACAAACACCGGTTGAGCAATCCATGTCATGGCAGGAATAACACCCATAGTTCCCGTTACTGTCTCCATCCGGGAAGGGCCTGTCTGTAACAGGCGGGACAGGTAATCCGAAAAGCTGATGATGCCTGTTGGGAATATTTGCATCACTCACAACGTCCGGATCTTCGTGACAGAACCGGCAATCTGCTTCAGTCAAGGCAAATGCACTGTCAGTTGTAATTGCAATGAACGATATACAGGCAGCAATAATGACTGCAGAAATGAAATAACCTGTCCTCAATAGCTTATGACTTTCCACATCAATACCTATCTAATTGCGCACGATAAGTAATTTATCCCTACGTGCCATAGACGAATTAAATAATTCGTTGAGCAATGTCTGTATTATCCGGGTAAATGAGAATATAACAGTATATTAATATAAATATATCAATATTTTTTTTCTAATTCAATAGAAAAGTTATTTACAAATAATTACATTTTGTGAAGAATATTTCACAATCTTCCTTCGTGCGGCGGCCTCAGTTTCTTATTTTAAGTTTTAAATTTTCAAGCATTTTTTTCACTTCCTGAGGCATCTTTGTCCCCTTCATCGTCTCTGCAAGGTATGAACTAGTGGCAATGATATTTACAACCTTAATCATAAACTCCCTCTTTTTTCCGGTCAAAAGATCGAGGTTGTTTATCTTGTACATGTAGAATTCTCTCGATGCCCTGCCGAGTATTTCAGAAACTTCTTCAATAGTCATATTTTTCGGTTTTATTACAGGCTCGACCAGGTTGTATTTACTGTAATCCTTTACAGCGATAAAGTCCCTGAGTTCAGGATAAAGATCTGAATATGGCCACGGGGCTATTGCAAGGAAAAAGGCAAGATCAGGATCGTAGAACCTGGCCAGTTCAACGGTCTTCTCCATGCTTTCCTTTGTATCATCGGGCATTCCGAGAACAAAGGATGTTTCGGTTACAATGTCCTGCTTATTTATCAAATCGAGGGCCTTTTTGGATTGTTCCGCCTTGATGTCTTTTTTGAATATATCAAGCGCCTCCTGTGTTGTGGCCTCTACGCCAACATATATATGATCGATGAGCGCCTTTCTGTACTTCGACATGATGTCTTCGTCCCTGAGAATGTCATCCACTCGCGTCTCCATCAGGATCTTTGTTCCAACTTTTCTTTCTATCAGCAAGTCCAGAATCTTTTCCCACCTGGTACGGTCCAGTGTCGGAGTCTCATCGGATATCATCACGACATTTACTCCATACATATCCCTCAGATATTCAAGTTCATCAACAACGTTCCCAGCGCTTCTCCCCCTCCATTTTCTCTGCCAGAAATGCTGCTGCGAACAGAAACTGCACTGCTGATTGCATCCCCGTGAAGTGCTGACTATTGCAAGTGTTGAGCCTTCCATCGGCTTGTATGAATATATAGGCCAGTCTATAAGATCCCATGCCCTTGGTAATCTGTCCAGGTCTTTAATAAACGTTCCTGACGGTGTAACAACAACTTTGCCCTCATTGAAGAAGGCAATTGATTTGACCTTGTTTACGTTACCTTCTGCATTAAGACAATCAAGAAGCTCCACCATGGTCTCTTCTCCCTCACCGCGTACTATGAAATCAACGTATGCATGATGTTCTTTCAATATCTCTTCATAACAGAATGTGGGGTGAACGTTTCCTATGACTGTGATGATTTCAGGATTAATGCCTTTTGCAAGTTTTAAAACCTTTAACGCTTCTACAATCTCTGCTGTGAATGCCGTGGTCGCCACCACCTCAGGCTTCTCATCTATAATTCTTTTTTCGATTTCGTCATATCCGTGCCAGTAGCTCATTGCATCATATATCACCGGATCATATCCCGCTGCCCTGAGGCTACCGGCAATATAGACAAACCCTACATTAAGCCATACACCGGCTGATTCAACCACACCTGAATGGTACGGAGGGGTTATCAATAATATTCTTTTAAATTTTTTCATTATAAATTTCTTTCTCTATTTTAATATTTCTTTAATTCTCATGAACACCCGTATATATGTAATGTGGCTGAAGAGAGCCTTTTTATTGATTATATCGACATATTTTCAGTAAATCTGAAACAGATTTTATTACCATTTCACATAAAATACGAGCTGTGCAAGGTTTCAATCACAAAGGGGATAATCAATATCGTTACCGTTGCAACAACAAAACATCCAATGAGCATCCAGGCAGACTTTACTCCCCGCCATTGATAGAAATATCTCAGATGCAGAAACAGGCCGTATAAGAGCCACGTAATAAGAGACCATGTTTCAATGGGGTCCCAACCCCAGTACCTCCCCCATGCCTGGTTTGCCCATATAGAACCGGCAATTACAGTTATACTCCAGAATATAAAAGCAAATCCAACAAATTTATAACTGTACGTATCCAACAATTCAAGACTGGGAAGCTTCTGGTAAAATTCACTTTTTGCTTTTTTCACTTTAAGGAGATACAAAACCGCAGAACTCAATGAGATCAATATGGCTCCTACAGCCAGTTTATTAAAAAATATATGTATAACAAGCCATATTCCACTTAAAGCTGGAGGAAGCCTCCTTATATCAGGGTTTGTGAACAGGCCAAAAGTCATCATCAGAAAGCTGAAAGGAATTACGACAACACCTGCAGCCCTAAGCTTGGGTATCCTCCAGCCTATAAGAAGAAACATAAAGATTACCATCCATGCATTTGATGATAAGACCTCGTATTTAGCCATATAAGGCCCGTGACCAGCCACGTGCCATCTTATGCCAAGGGCGACACTATGCGGGACTAGCCCGATTAATGCGAGAAATAACCCGTATCTCAGCACACCTTCATTTTTAAAAGATACACTGTATGCAAAAAACAACGTGGACAAAATATAGAATCCAACCGCAATCCAGTGCGATATGACTTCATACTTTATAAAATAAAAATTTTCCATTTATCCTCTTGCCGACCTATTGTTATGATAGCATTCATTTCTACTTCTTCCTTAAAACGTGCCTCTTTCCTGGTTCAACCGTCCTCGATTGAACCTTTTTTTAGTTGTTCCTTAAGCTCATTTTTAATCATCTCCATCTCTTCTTCAAAAAGCGCATGATATTTCCTGGTAATACCATGTATGGTGAAATCCGGCGCATATTCATTCGATCCAGGGATTTTAGCCAATGTTACATGTATCTCCTTGTAGGGAAGCGAAAACATAATGCCGGTTCCAAGAATACCTATGGCAAAACCTATATAGGCGATAAGCATGCCCGGGTTATTTACAAATACCAATCCGCTCCAGTAGCGGATGCCTGTAAAATATAATATATCACCTTTGATCCTTACGGCATTACCCGGGATAATCAGCCCGTTAAAAAACTCTTCTCCCCCTTGAAAGACGGTAAGATACAGAATCGGTTTTGACAGGTGAAAGGATCTATTTGAAACATCGGGAAGGAATTTCATCTTAAATATATAATCAGTCAATGGAAAATCAGACATGCCCACTGCATATTTCTTAAAAGAGTCTGCCCTGTCAATATTGAAATGAGAAAGTACTTCCTCCCCCGTCGGTCTTTTCAGAACGAAAGAAAGCGTATAGCCGTAATCATCTGATTGGTAAATGTTTGTCCCGTCAATTAATAAAGGATTGTTTATCGAGAGTTTCTTGTCCATGGCCTCCGTATCTTTTATAACCGTTAAAGAACTCTCCAATAACTTTAATTTCCCTCCTTCCCAATATGAGTGCTCAAGTTTTGAAAGATGAGTCTTAAACCCGGTGTTAAACTCTCCTGCAAATACTCCGTGGCTCTTAACGAGAAAACCTGTTTCCCTGCCATCAAACAGATCTCCTTCTATCAGCTGAACAAATCCCCTCTTCTGGAAACAGAGTACGGTAATCGCAGATATCACAACCAGCAATAATCCAAGATGAAAAATGACACTCCCCCACCTGCCGATGGAATTTTTTGCAAAAATGAGCTTATGCCCGCTATTTGCTTTTGTATCTTCATGATACCGTCTCTTTCTTAAAATCTCTCTTATCTTTTGTCTATCTTTATCAGTGAAAACAGATCTTTCTATAGTCTGTGCCCTGCGTTCAAATCCCCCCTCACCTCCTCGGAACGAGTCTATTCCGACCTTCACTTTTTCCTGTATTCTGTATTCTGTCATTTGTCTCAGATTCTTTTTAACCTGAAGATACAGGGAATAGCCAAGAGAGATCATTATCAAGACTACAAGCGTCAAAAACCAGTAGGATGTATAGACCCTGTTTAGCTGAAGACGGTCAACGAACCTGTATGTATAAATGTTCTTTTCTTTCCACTGCTCAAAAAAAGAAGGGCTTTTGTCTGTTATCTGGGGAACAAAAAAACCTATGAGACAGGCAACAAGGGTTATAATAATGAGGGTGATTACGGTTTTTGGGGAAGTTAGAAATTTTTTTATCTGATTACCAACATTCACATTATATCTTCTATCAAACTTTCTTATCCCCTGTTCAGTCAAGCCTTACGGCGGTTTTAAGAACCTCTGTAATAAAGGGGTTTTGGGAATTTTTGAGATCCTCAAACTCTTCATTAGTGTATACAAGGGGTTCAATAGGGAGTTCTGTAAGATCAAGAACCTTGCCTATTCGGTCAAAAAACCTCTCTTTGAAATCTCCTACGATAATCAGGTCAATATCACTCCCTTCATGGATTTCGCCTTTTGCAAAAGAACCGTATAAATAAACCTCTGTCACAGGAAGGTTTTTCTTTAGCTTTCTTGTAAAAATTTTTACTTTATCAAGAATCTCTTTACTACGTTCAATATCGACTCTGCAGAGTTTATACACTTTTCCGCATCCTCTCTTTCATAAAATTCAGTTGGAGCAAGATTTCCTCCAAGGCCATTTGGATATCTCGTGGGAATATAAAACATATCAAGAGACCTTGCATCCTTGGAAAGCACATTGAATGATGCATCAAGTCTCGAACACTCTTTCAATAATTCTTTTAAAGAATGGGTTAAGATTGATGTAAATCCCTTTTCATAAAGGCATGCCTTTAAACCTTTTTCACCACACTGCTGGGACTGGAAGCAACTCCATTCATAATTTCCGTTCTTGATGCTATCCTTTGCAGCCTTGATGTCAGCTTCTGCCTGTCTTAACCATTTTGAGGCAATCTTCCTCATTTTCTATATTATAATCTTTTTACTGAATATCTTTCTTTTCCCCTTATGGATCGTAGCCGCCGTCATTATTATTATGAGTGTCGCATCCATTAAGTGTTGAATAACAATTTTTCTTATTATAATTAAAACGTCCTGAGGGCTTTTTAAAGCCTCTTAAGGCCGAATAAGTGTTGCCACCAGATTTATATACATAAGGTTCAACATCTAGTCCGTATCCTCCATTGAAACCGTAAATAATAAGCCTTGACCTCTTTGTCCCGTGCGGGACTGCGGAATGGCATGCAATACAATATATATTGTGTTTTTTATTATCAGGCGTAGGCTCATAGTCCCTGTCATCATGTTCCTGGTGAGCATCGTTCTTCCATGTATCTTTATTTGAAGATGGGAAGGAATCATGGCAGTTCAGGCAGAAAAGTTCCGTTGACCAGTTCGAATTAAGTCCGTCATAAGGTGATTCAGCCCTATCTTGACCGCATATATCATTTAAGCTGAAAAGCTTTCCCGTAGAACTTGCAGGCCAGTACTGATTAGATCCTTTCAACATAAATTTCCTGATCGATCCATGAGGTCCTTTTGCTGCTGAAGCCTCATTATCAGCCCCATGACAATCAGAGCAGTACATAGTTTGTGTGCCGGGGCTGTTCCACGTTGCATTTAACTGAGCGGAATTGAGAGCCTTTGGCGCATACGAACCCGTCTGGCTGTTAAGCCCCACCACTACAGGATGCGCGGATTTGTTGTTTCTATTGAACTCCCATGCCTGGTCAGTAATCTTATCCCCTGATGGCCCGGTGATCGTTGAAACAGCATCTGTCAGTGTACCGAGTCCGTAATAGGAATGACATTTGAAGCATATCTGATATTCATATTGACTTCCATCCGAATACAGTGGAGGTTTCCGGATAGTGAATGATGTCGGCTGTGTCCAGATTGACGGCCATGTGGGCTCCACGCCCCAAACGTATTTCAATACATCGGAAACCGCATTCCCGTCAGTTTTTGCGGTATGGGTTGTGCTGCTGACGACCGTATGCGGGTTGTGGCAGTCAACACATTCTGCATGCCTTTTGTCATAAGTCGGTGGATTACCGAAACTGTCTCCACCTTCGGATTCACCTGTTTCAGGCAAAGTATGACGGTCATCATATGTATGGGTAGGGTGCTTATAATTCTTGTTTAACTGCGCCTTAATGTCTTTTGTAGATCCTCCCTGTGTGGGACTGCCGTCGTGGCACGCCTCGCATCCCATTTCATACGTTGTGCCGTCATTGGCAAAGAGCATACTCTGGATCGGTGTCGGGTCAACTCCCGGATTAACAGGATAACCATGCGGATTGTGGCAGTTGTGGCAATTCCCTGCATCATCATAAGGAGGCCCGGGAGGTGAAGGGTCAGGGCTCCATTTCATATCTGCATCTGAGTAATGAATAGAACTGTTATATTTGGTCTTTCCCTGATAAATGCCATATCGTCCGTATCCAAGCGGCATTCCTCCCAGTGTAAATAATTCATGACAGGCAAAGCACAACTCGTTCTTATTAAGTCCGAAATTCGATCTGAAGAGGGCATATTCTGTTGCCTCTTCAATGGCAGGAGGAAAAGGCTCTGATCCGTCAATACTGGCATGCATCTCGTGACAGTGTGCACAGTGTCCTTTCGTGGTGTAAGGAAAATCACCGTCAATTACCGTACGGTCAGCATCGGTTCCGTGTTTCGTAGAAGTATACGTGCCTCCCTCTCCATTGACAGGATACAGTAACACAAAAGAAAGCATGACTATTAATATAATTGCCGGTAATATTATGTTTCTTTGTCTCAATTTTCTCTCCACTCTATCATCGCTGTCAATAGTCATTAGTCAATAATCACTGGTCATCGGTCATTAGTCATCAGTCTTTTTTGATGACAAGTGACCATTGACCGGTGACTTCAATCCTTGTCCGTATGACATACGTTACACCCTGATATTGCTGTTGAAAGGGTTGAACTCTTATAATTCCACCTCATCATATCGGCATTGTCAGTAGCATGAGCAGAATGACAGGACAGGCACATAATAACATCTGTTCCCGGGTAAGCCGTATTATCGATAGCATCGGGCACTGTTGTCCTTGCAACAGGAGCCACTATACTATAGGGATTGCCAGCGCCATTGTAATCATCATATTCACCACTGTTTGGCAGTATCACATCAGTCGGGTGTCTCATAAAAGGTGAGGATGTATCATCCCCTATCCCTGGATCTGTCTCTTGCCATCCTATAAAATGAAATGCCCCATGACACGTACCACAGAAACCACTTATTGTCTTGTTTTGAGGCCGTTTACCGTCAGGATCATGGCAGTTACTGCAGGCGCCGTACGTCATGGGGGTAATCGCTCCAAAGTACTCATTATGGTTACTCGCATTCTCGTTCTGCCACTTATATGTCCCGTTATTCTCAAAACCTTTCACATACCAGAGGAATCGATAGCTGTTATAGACCTGATCTGCCGTGTCCAGTTTGCCGCCTTCATTCATATGGTGAGCACCCTTTATATCAACAAGCTCATCGCTTGACTTTCGTTTACCATGACAGCCCTTCGCTCCGGCACAGGTAATATCAATCTCGAGATTGTCAGGGTCATGATGACCGGGAGGACCTGCAAGGGTACTCTCTAAATCACCAAAGCCGACTACATTATGCCCTTTGGCATCAGAAGCGCCGCTACCCTTAGTCCCCAGAATATAAGCAAAATTTCCGCCTGCTAAATCATCGGCGCCAGCTGCTGCCGGATGATATACCTGGGGCACCTCATTACCGCCTATGTTTACCTTGTTTGAAGAACCTTCAGCATGGCAACCCAGACAGGTTCCGCGAAGGAGAAAAACTTTAGGGTCTGTTGTCTCTGAACCATAAGTGTACGATACCATTACAGCATTATTCTGGCTGTTGTGCATGGTATGACAATTGCTGCAGTTGCCTGTAATTGCAGCGAAAAGTGGTAATGGAGAGCATGTCGGTAAGATATTTAATATTAATATTAAATATAATTTGAGTTTGATTACTATCAAATAACTATTCTTAATCCCAAAGCTTCTTTCTTTCACTTGGTATTTCTCTTATTTAATGCGCATTTTATTAATATTTAGCAATCATCATGCCAGCTTTACAATAAATTGACAATTATCTATAATTATGTATAACTTATTTACATTATTATGTTTTTAATTATCACTTATTCATAGAATTATTGTATTATACTGTCTCTTATGCGTCATTTCGCTTATGAATGCGCAATATTCCTTTCACCATGCCATCCAAAATTCACACTCATTATTCATATCTTTTGACAATATGAACAAGGTACCGTTATTAACTAAAATGATCTTATCATATGGATAATTTAATAAAATATGCGGTATAGCATGAATATTGCGACATGGGTATGCATATAACCCCTTTTCATCGTCATATTTAGCCAAATTCTTTAACCCAAAAAAAAATGCAATTATCTAAGGCATAGATGCCTGAAAAAGCTTTACCCCGTATAATGTTTGTACGGGGTTTAAAGCAACTCCTGTGAACATGCCATTTTGCAATCATAACGGTTCGAATTTATGCAAAAAAATTTTTATCGATTGTAAAATGGCATCTGATAATCATTGTTGCATTTTTAAAGATTTTGAAGGTATCTATGCCTTTTATCTACATGGCTAACTGCATTATACGGGTTAATATTATCAACAGGATAATATTAAAAAGGCAAGACTATTCCAAATCCTACATCTTCATTCCCTCAAGTTCGCTGGCCTCTGGATTCCCGATCAAGTCGGGAATGACGGCTAAAATAAATCCTTTTTTCGGATCAATGATAAAAAACCATTATTCCGCATTTTCCTTATATTTCATCTTCACATCTTATGACACTGTATGCAGAGTGCCCTGTTTCTATCGAATGTAAGCATAAAATCAGCCCTTGATGAATGCATGCTATGACATGAAATGCAGGTAACAGGTTGTCCATCGCGAGGGTCTATGACATCAGTTCCAAGCGGGTGGGTGATTTTATGCTGTGCTTCATGGCATCTTGCACACATCTCGACTCCGTCCGCCCTATAATTAAGCGGCAGGTCGGAATGAGTTGGTATATGACATTCAAAACATTTTCTGTCTTTTACCGGAGTACATTTTATGGTTCGTAATGCCCTTTCCATAAGGGCCGTCCTCTTTTCGGTCTTTTCATGACATTTGATACACAGCATAAGCTCGTTTTTTGTCAGATTTTTCTTGCCCGATGCGTGATAATCATGGCAAATATTGCAGGGATTTTTTGCATCCTTTACATGGATATCATTCTCTATATAGCTATATTTCGATTCTTCTCGTTTATGGCAGCTGAAACACAAATCCTCACCTTCTATTTTTATGGTTATTTTCTTTTTCGCCACAATTGGATCATGGCAGTCCTCACATTTTTTAATCAAAAAGACCGTGTGACCATAGGGGCCGAGAAGGCCCTTATCCTTTGAACTATGTCCTGAATGACATGTGGTACAATCAAGGTCTTTTACTATGGAGTCTATGGAAACGTCACCTGCATTACATCTTGTGCCATGACACTTTTGACAGAGTTTGTTTGGTGCAGCAAGTAACAGATTATCTTGAGGTGATGCATGTGAATTGTGACACGACGAACATTTCCCTTCCTTAAAGGGCAGACATGTATAGGGTTTCTTCAATTGATCATTAATGTCTTCATGACAATTCAGGCAGAGGGTTTTTTCCGCCGTTACAAGAAGGTGTTGATAGCTCCCGCTATGGGCATAATGACAATCCGTGCACACACCATCCCTGAGGGCACTATGCAGGGTAGCCTCCCTGATGAGTTTTTGCATTCTTTCATGGCAGTTCAGACAAATTGAATCTATATCATCTGTCAACAGGCCGTCAATATTGCTTACATGAGAATTATGACATACAATACATTTTCCCCTTTTGAAGAGAAAATGGATATAGCTGTCAGAGAGGTTCTTTTTCAATTCCTTATGACATTCATAGCAAAGATCCGGCATCTTGGCCTTCAGTTTAATTTGAGCATCGGCACCGTTAACCCGGACCAGGATACATGCCATCAGCACGATCAGCAAAGTCCATATCTTATTCATGACAAACCTCACAGTCCCCGCGTGAAAACGGATCATGCATGATATTCTTCAGCATGCCAGGCTTTTCAGTTACATGCGACTCATGACAGGTTGTGCAATAATTGATTTTACTGATTGTGAGTCTATGGGCCTGTAATAATCTTTCCGTATCAGTCAAATGGCATTGAATACATAATGCAGGGTCTTTATCATTTAGCAGACCTTTTAATTCAGAATAATGTGAGGTATGACAGCTAAGGCAATCCCCTTCCTCCATGGTAATATGACCACCTCTCTCTTCTGTGGTAACTATTCTTTCATGACATGACAGACAAAGCTCATTCGGCCGGTTTAAAAGCTGGTATCTCAGTTTCGTCCCATGAGGGCTGTGACATGCGGTACATTTCCCTTCATCAACAGGAAGATGTTTGTTGCTGCTGTACGCGACATCTCTCTCCATGGTCTCATGACACGTGTAACAAAGTTCTTTCAGCGGCAGAATGGTGGAAGCAACATAATCACTTGCATGGGGATCATGGCAGGCCTTGCAGTCTTTATCTCTGAATAATGGGTGAATACCGTCCTCTTCAACCTCAATATACATGCTGTCATGGCAGTTTATGCAAAGCTGATCAGGCGAACTATTGAGCAGCTTACTATACGTGGAGGCATGAGACTTGTGGCAGGAGGCGCATAGTCTATTAATTACAGGTGTATGCACATACGTCTTAAAGAATGCTTTTGCTTCCTCTTTATGACATGAATAGCACAGCTTCGTCATATGGGTCTTAACCATGAGAGGATTATTGGTGCCATGAGAGTCATGACATTTGGTGCACTCAATCTTGGCAAATGGCTCATGCATGTATGTTTCCTTTAATTCCTCCTCTGTTCCGGTATGACAGGTAAAACAAATTCGTTTTTCGGATGCCTTTAAATAAAAGAGGTTTTCAGAGGCATGGGGATTATGACAAGCGGTGCATCCTTGCTCTATTATCGGCTTATGCAGGTTGGCTACATTCATTTCAGGCCTTTCAGTGTGACAGGCTGTACAGATTTCAATTTTTCCCCTGAGCGTAATCTTGGGATAATCCGATGCATGTGGACTGTGACAGCTCTGACATTGCCCCTTATCAGTTAAAGGATGCCTGTAAGCAGTCCTGTATTCTTTCTCTTCTTTCTCGTGGCAGCTGTAACAAAGTTTGCCGTCGGAAGCAATTACGTCCAGCGGATTAGGATCAGTGACCGGTTTATGGCAGGATTCACATTGTACAAGTTTTAATGGTTCGTGAACAGATTCCCTGAGCAATTTATCATGTGTAGAACTGTGTGATGTGTGGCAGCCAGAGCATTGAGCCTGTCCTACGGGATAATTCTTATGCGATGCGATAAAACCGGATTCTGTATAGTTATGACATGACTGGCAGAGTTCTCCCTCTTCTTTTACAAGATTGTATTTATATTGAGAACCATGGGCATCATGGCAAACAAGACAGCCATCATCAAGCGGCTTATGCCGCATGGTGCGCTTGAACGTCGTCTGTTCATGACATGCAAAGCACTGCTCACTGCCCGGCTGTTTCTGAAGGAAACTGTTTTCCGATGCATGAGGGTCATGGCATGGCAAACACTTTCCCTGCTGTATGACGGTATGAACATGAGATATGTTATCCATATCCGCTGCCATCTGGGTATGACAGATATAACAGAGCTTTCTCTCTTCCCTTTCCACGAAAGTTTTTACGGCAAGCCTTCCATGCCGAAGATGACATGCCTCACAATCCCGTTCTTTCATGGGCGAATGTACATGTTTCTTCTCAAAATCACTCAGTTTTTCTTTATGACAATCCATACATGGCTTGGGTACAAAACCCTTTCGAGGAGGTCTCCTTTCAGGAGCACATGTAACGAATATGATAAAAATAATAAGAAATAGGATAAGGTTAATATGTTCTTTTTTCATGGAAGATCACTTTCTCAGCATTTCTTCAAATGACTCAACTGCGTCGCTATATATTTTAATGTGTGCTTTTTCCTTTAATTTATTTATATATTCTCTGTAAAGCCCTTTTTGCCTTTCCCTGAATAAATTCCTGCGAACGAGAGCCTTTACCCTGTTAAATTCCTCAATCTCTTTCCGGCTCTTCTCCTGCAATCGTATAATCCTATATTGAGAGCCAACCTCCAATATCGGGCTTAGTTCACCGGGCTTCAGAGCATCTATAATCTCACCCTCAGGACCTGATAATATCTCTCTGGTAACCCATCCGATACCTCCACCCGTTGAGGCAGCACTGTCAGTTGACATTTTTTTTGCCAGCCATGAAAAATCGGCACCTCCCTGTAAGTTTTTTAATACTTCTTCTGCTTCTTCTCTGGTTTTTACTGTAATCTGTTGAACTTTATACACGACAGGTTTTGTAAAATCTTCCTTGTTTCTAACATAGTAATCTTCCAGATCCTGAGCGGAAATGTTTATCTGGGGTTTAATTATTCTTTTAATAAATGTATCCCTGAGAACCTGATCTTTATAACGCTGCACCATTTCCTTCAAATCATTTTTTATTTCATAGTGACGTCTGAGTGCCTCCCGGTCAACCAATTTGTAGTCAAGCCATTTCTTCATGGTCTTTTCTTTTACCTTATCATCGGTTGACGGCAATATCTTAACGAACTCCTTGACAGTGAAAACTTCATCGTGTATCTCAATCAGCGGTCTTGTATCCTTTAACCATTGTTCACGCTCTTCACTTCCTTTATCCCACCTTATAGAGGAAACAAGCTCTTGATTGATGTTTACATTTGCCTCTTCATAAAGTTGAGCCAGATATTTTTTTTCCCGCTCTTCTTCCTTTTGCTTTCTTATTGTACTCTCTATTCTTCCCCTAATACGTTCGAGTTCCTTATCCGGTGCATCTTGTCTGCTAATTAATTTTATAATATAGTACTTATCCTTTAATTCTGTAATACCGCTGAACTCACCTGGTTTCAGGCTATATACAGCATCCCGAAAGGTATGTCTTAACAAACCTCCTGTAAAGACATAACCCTCCCCATCTTTTCCGGGATAATTTGCAGGATATTTCTGACTGAATGACTTGAAACTCTCTCCATTTTTAAGCCTTTCCCATATTCTCCCTGCATCTTCCTCTGTATTGACTTCTATCAAATCAAGAATGAAGCGCTCATAGTTCTCTTTGTAGTAATTAATAATCTCTTCTTCAGTAACAGAGACCTTATCCTCCACCTCTTCTTTATGAAGCAATTTTACTGACTTCGTCAGTATATATGCCTGGATTTTCTCCTGTACCTCCGGATACTCTTCAATTCCCATACGCCGGGCTTCATGTATTATCAATTTATCATCAACCAATTTCTGAACATATTCTGATATATTTAACTTTCTGGCAGAAGAGAGGTCTTCCCTGCGATGGGCTATCTGCAATGAATATTCAAGATCTCCCCTAGTAATTGGTTCCCCATCTACCATGGCAAGCGTATTTCTCTTGGACGGGGATGATGCACAGCTTAATAACGAAATAAAAAGCAGGCAATAACCGGTAAGCTGTAAGACTTTAAAATTTTGCAGATTCTTAGTCATTAGACATTGGTGATTAGTCATTGGTCATTAAGTGATGATTATTTACTATTGACCAATGACTATTTTTTAATGCCATTTTGCCACTTCCATTTTTTCAATCAAATCAGAGACCACTTTGTAAGCTAATTTATCAACAGTCCTTATCCTTCCCCAATCAAATGCAATGATATCTTTTTCTCCGTCTAACTGGCGGCTATTATACCATAAAATCTTATTCTCACGGGTACCTAACAGCCTGGCTGTAATTGATACTTTTGGAGGCGCAGCGGTTTCCCGCCCGTTATGATACTTCTCTACAGTCCCCACTAAAATTCCAGCTACATCCAACGTTTCCGACAAGGCTTTAATATTATTATGATCGAGCTCTCCCCTATTCCTGATTCTTAAATCCACTATCAATTTTCTGATTTCCCCATACTCTATCGGCTCAAATTTTTTATTCTTTAACAACTCAACTAAAAAAAGATACATGGTAATCTTGCCTGCATTCTTAAAACCGCTTTTGTTCTGAAATGGCATTACCGCAATCTTGTATGTCGACTCTATTTCTTTTTGGATCGGCACGGTACTAAATGAAATAAATAATCTATCCAGGGCCTCAGGTATCAATTTTTCCATGTTCTTGATCGTTCCCAATCCCAGCATTTTCGTGAAATCCTCTCCGGTAATAGAAACATAATCCGCCCATATAATAAGTCCTCTAGATGCTTCGATCAGTCGGGCTGAAAGACCGATTTTTGGTATCCCTTCTGTGGAAAATGAAATTACAGAACCGGCCAAGATAGACTTTATTACAAATTTTTCACCTATTCCAAGAGCAAGTTCCTTTGAAATGTAACCCGTTGATCTCACCCTTTTTTTACATAAGAATTCATTAAGCATTTCTTCTTGTACTACCTCAAAACCTTTTTTTTCTAAACGTTCCTTTACCATAGGCATAATTTGTGCCAGTACGTTCATATTATCAGTAAAATTTTCAAAAGGGAGGAGCGCTATTTTCCCCTTAACTTTCCCCGGAATTACTTTAGGAGGTACTGATACCCCTATTTTTACAGGCACTTTTGGTTCTTTCTCAGGCACCATGATCTCCGCTTCCTCTTTGATTTCCTCTAAAGGCTCCTCAGGAGGCACAACTACTACTTCCTCTACAATCTCTTCTATTACTTTCTCAGGTGCTAAAACCTCTATTTCTTCTTTAATGCCCTCGGATGGCTCCTCCGGAAGTATGTCTATAGCTTTCTCTTCGGGAGGCACGACCACTGCCTCCTCTGCAGGAACCTCTATCTCCTCTTCAGGTGTTACGAAATCTACTTTCTCCTTCTTATATTCCATGTAGATAAAATAGGCAAAAAGAATAAGTAGTAACAAAATGAAGATAAAAAGTTTTTTCTTCAAAAGTTTACCTCTTTAGCAGAAATCACCCCGAAGTTTTGGGATTAAGCTTAATTCAGGTTAGCACTGGTCATTGACCATTGACTGATTAATATTCAGCAAGTGTCTGGATTGCTTCTCTTACAACGGTCATAACTGTCTCGCTCATGGTTTTTGTTTTTGCACCAAAATGTTTCGCTAAAAAACCGACCCCTCCACTTGTATTGGTGATTGACCAGATGATATTGCCTGATCCTGTATCAGCCATCATTAAGGTTATCGTTACCTCGGGTGCAGAAACATTACCCATTCTTATTTCTCCATATTGCTCGACCGAGCCCATAATAACCGCTTCAACATTGAGCTTTTTCCCAAGGGCACTTATCTGATCTTCATTCAGAGATGAAATATTCTGGATACCCAGCTCACTTACAGCAGCCATTACCTCTCCGGGAACCACCACGTCGACAAGCCCAGAAGCCAAGAGTTCACTGATAACCACCTGTCTTACAATCTCTCCAGCAGATTTTTCATTTGTGAGATTATCCAAGGGCATTACTGCTACCCTTTTAAAGAAACTGAAGTCTACATCCTCGCTCACATGATAAACAGGAGCACTACCGCGGCATCCTGAAACAATGAATATGATTATGAAAATAAGGGCTAAAACATATCTTTTTAATAAATTCATAATTGTCTCCTTTTACTCCTTATAATAGTCATTAGTCACTTGTCATCGGTCATTTATCATTCGCAATTAAATATTTTTTACCAATGACTATTGACCATTGACCAATGACTATTGATCATCGGCTAATTACCAAATATTGTATCAATCGCTTCTTTAACAACTCTCTCTGAGGTTTCATCCAATGTGGTGTCTTCTGCACCAAAATGTCTTGTCCAGAAACTTGCACCACCTGTTGTATGCCACACAGACCAAATAATATTACCCGATGTTGATTCCAGAAGCATCAGAGAAACAGATACCTCGGGATAAGGGACTGAAATTCCTTTTCTTATCTCAAAGGCTTCTACAGAGCCCATCATTACGGCTTCAACATTTAACATTTCTCCAATGTTTTGAATATCTTTAGTAGGGACAGTATGAACGGATCCCACATTTAACTCTCTTAATGTTCTCATGACTTCACCCGGTTCTACAATATCAATCCCTCTGGACAACAGATCGATAATCACTAAACTCTTAATTTTCTCATCAGCGTATGTATCGGATGTTAGGTTTTCAAGAGGCAACACAGCTATCCGTCTGATAGTGCTGATATCAGTATTTGGTCTGATATACTGTTTTACGGCACCACTACATCCGCAGACAAAAATTACCATGCAGCAAAGATTAAAAAGTAATAAACGACGCATCCTCTGTTTTTTCTTAAACATTTCAATATCTTGCACGTCCAGGTCCGTGGCCTGAGCCTTTTATTCCTTATTTAAAATTTGGGGTTCAGTTTACAAAATTGAACCCGCAAAATATTTAAGCTATTAAAAAACTCAATGCTTATTATAATTTGCGTCTTTAGAATCTGCAATTCAAGTTTGTGCCAAAATTATAGCCTTCAATTACGCTTTCCTCTTCGCTCCGTGTGTAACCATATGACAAACGGACATCAGCAAATTTTGTGATATACCATATCCCATAGCCGCTTAGTATATCACTCGTTGAAGGTCCCGGTTCAGAATCACTGTGCTGGTAATTCAAATTCAATCTGATAGCCGGCAGAGGAAGCCAATCAATTAAAAATCCTTCAGAGGTAGTTCTACTTTCATCTGAGTCTGAAATATTAAAATTGACGGAAATATTAACAAGTCTGCCTGGTCTGTAGTCAATTCTCACCAAGGCATCCTTCGAGTCCGAGGAAGTATCGTTTGAGGAAGCCCGGGTAAAACCATAGTTAAGATTTCCGGACAACTTCCTGGTAATAATGGCATCAATCGTACCATGCAATGTATATGAAGATGAGGTAATGTCATTTGTAAATGATTTTGATTGGGTATATCCCGCATCAGTAATCATATTAACATCCCTGTGAAGTTTTGAACCTACGCTCAGGAGAAATGAATTATGCGTAGAATCTTTTTCATTAAAATTGAACCTCTCACTTTTGATCAAGGTGAGATTCGCATCAAGTGTTGGCAAAGGGATATAGTCGAAAGAAAGGTGATAGGTATTGGAATCATTATCCGTTTCCTCCACATTATCAAAGTTTTCATTCCTCTGAAACCGCATAGTGGTAGTCAGCAGCTCATACGTCATCCATGTTGTCGCTAAACCGTAGTTTCTTGTTATCAAACTTCTGAAATTTTCATTTTCTTCAGGGATAGAATCACTTAGTATATTTTTGAAAACTCCTGAGATAGAATCCATAATAGATAAAGGATTTTGATCTAACCTGTCCAGGGAATAATGAAATGCAAAAAGCAATTTTGGGAACGGCCTTATATTCGTATTAAAATTTACTCCCTGAGTGAAAGATGAGGATACATCGATAAGCATGTCCGTATCCTCGATTTCATCCGTTCCATAGGCCTCAATCTCTGTTACCTCGACGTTTGGGATATTGGAAGTCTTTGCATTAATCGCTTTGAAATACAGCGCATCCTGTGGAGTTAAAAACTCTATCTCATAACGATAAATATTGCCTGGTATATCAAAAGCAGCTATGTTTACACGTTTTATTGTTACGGATGTCCACGAATTATCCTGATTGCTGTTGCTTTTAAATACCTCCCAGTTATTAAGATTATCAAGCTGAGTTTCATTGTTTACATTCTTGTTCACATATATAAACAGTCTGTCAACGGATCTTGAGAATAATATAAAAATACCTATATGATTAAATGTAACGGTACTGAGATTAATGCCTGCGGAAGCACTGAAATTATCATTTGTTAAACTTGAATTATTATTCAACTCGATCTGCCTATCCATATTTTGACCACTCAGACCCACACTCGCAGTCCGTTTATTCAGCACACTGCCTGTTTGCGTAACAGACTGTCGGCTTTTACTCCGCGAGTAATTGCCCTGGTAGCCCACAGAAAAATTGACTTTGCGAGCCCAGTAAAAGCCGGAGTAACCGATATTGTAATTGCCATTGAAACCATCACTGATTGTTTTTTCCGTTATATTTAAGGGGGTCTTATCTTCGCTGCGCGAATAATTAAGAAAATATCTGAGGGTTAAATCCCTGGACGGCAATTCATACGCAGAGTTTAAAGAATACGTATTGTTGGTACGGTCTGTCTCCCTGTCAGTGAGGTAGTCAAAATCCTCTTGTCTGTCAAAATAAAAAGACAGGGAAGGGAATATCTCTGGAGTCAAACCAAAGCGGGAATAATAAAATTCGGAAGTTACTCTGCTTTCATTTGTTAAGTGAGCGGTTGACCACTGCTCTTGCCTGCGATAACCCACAATCATATCATACGTAGGATTTCTAAGAGAAAAATCTACTGCTGGCTCCAACCTCCTCTGGTACGTAGTTGTAGTGGTACCATCCGCATCAGTAATATCTGAATCCAGCAAATTTGTCCTTAAATGAATTTGATAAGAAAGCATCGGTGTAATTGACTTATCTAACCTTAGAAAAAAATTCTGATTAAGAGTGTCACCTGCTGATATTTTTTCTCCATCTTCATAATTTTTTGTTGTATTCTGGATTATATTTATCCATCCACTGAGTCCTGCTGTAAAAGCAGACGATTTGCTCAGCATAAGCATAATTATCAAGACCATGATCTTCCATTTAATGTTCCTCATGATTCATCAGTCAGTAGTCATTGGTCAATAGTCATTGGTTATCGGTTAATCCCTACTCCGGAAACATCGCTATACCATAAGGTTTGTTTCCCACAGGGACAATCTTTTCTTCTTTTTTTACAGTCTTGTCAACTACCGAGATACTATTTGATCCTCTGTTCACAACATACAATTTTCTGTTTTCAGGGTCTAAAACAAAGGATCGTGGAGAATTCCCTACAGCAATTGTCCCCATTATGGGAGGCATAATTGTTTTCAGGGTTTCAAAACGCTCTGAAAAAGGCTTTATAATCATTATCTCGCCCGGGATCTCCTTCAAAAGATAAATCCTGTCAAATGACGGGTCAGCGATAACTCCTATGATAAATCTTCCAACATTATTGATGGTGCTCACAGCTTCATCCTCATTGCCTTTAATAATTTCCGGTATGTCTATTACGGAGAGTTTATCTGAGTTATAATTTGCCACATAAACCTTACCTCTCTGATAATCTACGGTAAGTGCCATCGGGTTCCATTCTACGGCTAAATGAATAATCTCTACATTCCTGTTTGTTAGTTTGTCTATTTTCAGTACGGAAACATCATTGGAATTTTGATTGACCACATACACATTGAGAAATCTTTCCCGATAACTCCTTAAAGTATTAATGTCCTCTAAATTGAGGAAGCTTGTCCTCAAAAGATTCTCTAACGGCGGGTCAGCAGCAATTGCGATAGGACCCTGTCCCACATTTATTTTTTCTATCTCCTGAAAAGTCGTTGAATCAATAACCGATACGGAATTAGTCTCATAATGAGTTACAAAGACGAGTTCCTTTTCAGAAGATATGGTGGCCA
>CAYFXR010000113.1:0-4788 GCA_964347155.1 uncultured Nitrospiraceae bacterium
GAGTTTTTTGCCTTTGCCTTTACCCCTATGGTCATATCCTGGGTTTCGAGGTCGATTAATGAAAACGCAGGGGCCTTAGCTGAAATTTTTCCCCTGTATGTACCGTTCCTCATGGTCCATGATCCTGACACCTGTTGCCAGCTTTCATTGCAGCTGTTGAAATCTGCATTTAGATCAGTTGGTAGTATCCCTACTGTCCTGCTCACTTCATTGGAGTATCCACTTTCATTTAGTGTTTCATCATAAGCAGTTACTGAAAAATAATAAGTATATCCAGCTGTCAGGTTATCAACCTGATAGGTTGTGACATTGCCAACATCGATACGCTGAGAATAATTGCCAGATTCGGTACCGAAATGGACAATATAACCGGCAAGGTCTGTGAGAGGGGTGCCGTCAGCATTCTCAGTGGGAGGATTCCATGTCAAGATTAACTCGGCAGCGAGGAGAGAGGTAGCGTTTAATAAAATCGAAAGACATAGTATTAATTTTATAAATAGGCACTTATTTTTTAATTTGCTTGTCATAATCACTAACTCCTTTTTTTTCATAATTAAAGCCTGTTTCCTAAGAGGGAAACAGGCTTTATTCTGTTTATGATAAGCACTGTTTCTTCGGCAGCCTGGCCACCCCGTAGAATTTGAAGAATTTTTACGGAGTCCGTGGCTTTGTGCCCCCTGGTTGCCCAGGGTTTACCTTTTCGGAAACATTAATTTATTTAGCTTCAGTTTTATGATAGGAAAATAAACTGGGTTAGTATGTGATTCAGATTACAATTTATAAATTATTTATAATAAGGAAAGTTAATTCGGGGTAATCTTCAAGAGGATTAGTATTGTTGATTTGTTCACCTATAACTTCTATAATGTCTCTAAGGTTAAAGACCCTTTTTTTAAAACACGATTTCACTAAATACTTTCCTGATAAAGAGGCAAATAATGAGAATTCCTGTAGCAACATACAGAATTCAGTTTAATCCAAATTTCGGATTTAAGAAGGCAAAGGAGATTATACCGTATCTTTCTGAACTGGGTATTTCGGATATATACTCTTCCCCGATTTTCAAAGCGAAAAAGGGAAGTCCACATGGATATGATGTAGTTGATCTGAATCAGCTGAATCCCAATCTTGGATCAGAAAATGATTTTGAACGGCTTATTGATGAGGTAAAAAAATCCGATATCGGTTGGATCCAGGATGTTGTGCCGAATCACATGGCATTTGATGGTGAAAATCAAATGCTTATGGATGTATTGGAAAATGGGCGACATTCAGAATATTTTGAATTTTTTGATATTGAATGGAATCACTTTTATGAAAGTTTATCAGAAAGACTGCTTGCTCCGTTCCTTGGAAGGCATTACAGTGAATCTCTTGATGCAAGGGAAATTATTTTGCAGTATGACAATAACGGTTTTCACGTTAGTTACTATTCGCTGAAACTGCCACTTAAGATAGAGTCATATGTCCGTCTTATTACCCACAAACTGCATATTCTAAGAAAAAAACTCGGTGATGATCATCCTGATTTAATAAAGTTTCTGGGTGTCCTTTACTCCCTGAAAAATCTACCGGTATCTTATGAAGAAAGACTTGGACGTTACAGCCAAATACAATTCATCAAAAGGATCCTGTGGGAACTCTATAACAGCAATAGTGACATAAAGGAATTTATAAATAAAAATCTAGATATTTTTAACGGAGAAAAAAATTCAAAAGGCGATCATACCCTCCTTGACAACCTCCTTTCCGAACAACTTTTCAGATTGTCCTTCTGGAAAGTTGCAACCGAAGAGTTGAATTACCGCAGGTTTTTTAATATCAACGGACTTATTTCATTAAGAATAGAAGATGAGCGTGTATTCAATAATACCCATTCGTTTGTCCTGAACCTTTTGAAGGATAAAAAAATAAATGGCCTGCGTATAGACCACATAGACGGTTTATACGATCCTACGGGTTATTTGAGAAGATTAAGGGAAAAGAACCGGGATATTTACATTGTTGTAGAAAAGATACTTGAACCAGATGAGAAGCTCCCATCTCTCTGGGCTGTGCAGGGGACAACAGGGTATGATTTTCTCAACTATGTAAATGGAATTTTTTGTGATGAGAGAAACGGAAGGCAGTTCAATAAACTTTATTACAGCTTTACCGGTTTTAAGACTTCATATGAGGCAATACTGTATGAGAAAAAGAAACTGGTCATTGAGAAAGATATGACCGGAGACATTGATAATCTTGCCCATCTCTTAAAGAGGATTTCAAGCAAGAACAGGTACGGTAATGATATGACACTTTATGGTTTAAAGAAGGCTATTATTGAAATTCTTGCACATTTCCCTGTGTACAGGACATATATAAATCATAATGTCTATAGTGACTCGGATCGCCTGTATGTAACCGAGGCAATAAGGAAAGCGAGGGAAATGAATCCTGCATTGCTGTATGAGTTGAGCTTTATTGAGCTATTTCTCCTTCTCGAATTCAATGGTTATCTCTCTGAAGAGGATAAAAATGAATGGGTACATTTTGTCATGAGATTTCAGCAACTCACTGGGCCTCTTATGGCTAAGGGTTTTGAAGACACCACGTTATATATTTATAACAGGCTACTTTCACTGAATGATGTTGGTGGCAATCCGGATAAATTTGGCATTTCAATACATGAGTTCCACGAATTTAATGTAAGGCGATTACGCAAACAGCCACATTCTATGAACGCTACCTCAACGCATGATACAAAAAGGGGTGAGGATGTTAGAGCGAGAATAAATGTTCTCTCTGAAATACCCGAATCCTGGGAAAGTAATCTTAAAAAGTGGAGCAAATTGAACAGGAGAAAAAAGAAGGCAATAAAGGGCACGGCTATACCTGACAAAAATGACGAATATTTTTTATATCAGACGATGGTTGGGGCAATGCCGTTTGCCGGTGAAGATTTCGACAATTTCAAGATACGGTTAAAGGAATACATTATAAAGGCTGTAAGAGAAGCTAAAGTTCATACTGCATGGTTAAAGCCTGATACAGATTATGAAGACAATTTTATGGCCTTTATTGATAAGGTCTTAGACTCCTCTGATAAAAACCAGTTTTTAAAAGAGTTCCTTACCTTCCAGAAAATTATTTCTTATTACGGCATATTTAACGCTCTCTCACAGACTCTCATAAAAATTACTTCTCCGGGGATTCCTGATTTCTATCAAGGTTCTGAATTCTGGGACTTAAACCTTGTAGATCCTGATAACCGCCGTCCTGTTGATTTCTCAATAAGGACCTGGCTGCTCAATGAAATGAAAAGCAGAGAAGTTGATGATATATCAGGGCTTATCAAAGAGCTGTTATCAACAAAGGAAGATGGAAGGATAAAACTCTTTCTCATATACAAGGCACTTGCAGTACGTCAAAAACACAGAAGGCTTTTTGAAAATGGCAATTATATTCCTATAGAAACGGAAGGAAAATATAAAGACAATATTATTACTTTTGCAAGGGAACATAAACCTCTGTGGTCGGTTACGATAGCGCCGAGATATCTTACAGGTGTTGTGGACGAAGGAACATATCCTTTGGGTACAAAAGTATGGGATGATACCCATATTATCCTTCCTGATGAAGTACCGAATGTATGGAATGAGCAGATAACCGGAATTCAGGTGGAAAGCAGACAGTTTCTTTCTGTCGGTGACGTCTTAAAACATTTTCCATGTGCATTAATGATAAATAAAATGTGAACATAAAATTACTCTCTTTTTCATTTAACTTTCCATCAATTTTGGCCGATAAAATAAAAGAAAATCATATCTTGAGAATTAGTTTTATAATACTGGCTCAATCTTGCAGATTGCACAAGGTATATATACAGTGAGGGTGAATCAAGGACGATTGAACCAGAAAAGAGGACGATAGAATAAGTAAAAGAGAAAATACCGCGATGAAAACAATTAATTGGATATTGATGGTATTTGCTTTATTTGTTATTACCGTTGCAGTTCCGTGTCTTGGTCGGGAGTTTTCATTGTCCCATTCATTTCAGATAAATGGCGATAGTAATGACAACGTTGAATTTCGCAACTTTGTTGAGGCTGGGAAAACTGAGGAGGAATTCACAGATGAAGAAGAGGAAGATTTAGAAGATGAGGAGTTGGACGAGATTGCCGACCCGTTTGAGCCTGTAAATAGAGTTTTTTTCCATTTTAATGACAAGCTTTATTTTTGGGTGTTAAAGCCGATAGCGAAGGGGTATTCCGCAGTGGTTCCCGAAGGGATAAGAGTTTCAGTACGCAATTTCTTTAATAATATTACCACACCAGTGCGTTTTGTGAATAACCTTTTACAGTTTAAAATACAATCTGCAGGCAATGAGCTGCTCCGCTTCAGTGTCAATTCCACAGTTGGTATGTTAGGTCTTTATGATTATGCAAGGAATGAAATGGGCATTCAAATGCAAGACGAGGATTTTGGGCAGACGCTTGGAATATGGGGATTAGGACCAGGTTTCTATATCAACTGGCCTTTTTTGGGACCTTCCAGTCTGCGTGATTCTGTCGGTTACGCCGGGGATTACTTGTTCGATCCAATAAACTACGTAACACCTCTGATTGATCGTTATTCGATTGTGATAAGTGATCGCGTAAACAGGACATCTCTTATCCTCGGGGATTATGAAGAAATCAAAAAAGATGCCATTGATCCTTATACTGCCTTTAGAGATATCTATTACCAGTATAGAGAGAGCAAGATAGAGAGGTAAGAACTCTACAGGCTCATCCTCTCCCTCTCCTT
>CAYFXR010000114.1:0-1707 GCA_964347155.1 uncultured Nitrospiraceae bacterium
ATAACGCTTTCATCCTCAAAGCGCAGGTGGCTTTTGCCGAGTATTTTAAATTCTGTTATGCGTATCTCTGTTTTTGTCGGTTGTTCTTGTCTGTCCTGCGCCGAGCCTTTACGCGCAGATAATATATCTTCTATCAAGTGCCAACGACCTTTACTGTCCAGACGCAGAAGTGCTTCAGCATCCTGCAATTCAACAGACTGAATTATCACATCTTTAACCTCCTCAATCTGGATATCCGATATCTTCGCAGAGGCGGTTTTAAACAAAGGAACACCGGCATCGGGTCTGAAACTTCTTTCTTTATCTATATACTTGCCTACTTGCAGATTTGTTGTACGAATTTCATATATTCCGGTTTCCTTCATGTTATCTGCATTGACCCGTTCAAGTTCAAGGCTTTCAAGATACAGGAGCCTTATTCCCCTCCGGGTTTCATCAACGGTCAATTCTCTTATCATCACGTCACCCTGAACATGGAAATCTTCAGAGTTATCATTTTTTGCGAAATCAAGTTTCCCGTCCCATCTGATACTTTCACTTTTAATGCCGGCTGTTTCGCTCTGTATTTCGGTTTGAGCAAGGATTATAGCTCCCTGGTGCGCTAGCTTGACTGAGGAATCGGAAAGCTGCGTTACCTCCATATTTGAATCAATGCTCAATTTCCCCCCGATTTCGGTAACTTCAGGAGGAAGTAACTTTGAAAAAGATGAGAGAGAGAGATTGTTCAGCGTAATTTGCCCTTTAATCCACGGGATTTGCGAGAAAAGCTCCATATCTGCATTAATACCGAGCGTGCCATCGTTTACATTTCCTGTGAATTGGAGATGGGACCTTTTATCAGGAAACCAGGTTATCAGTTCCGCCAGTTTCATCAGGTTGATGTCCAGAATTATTTCTGTTTGTGTACTCTGAAACAGCACCTTGCTTGAAGACACTTCCATTGCCCCCAGCCCAAAATCCCATGATGATTCCTCAGGTTGTTCCTGATCTTTAGCGGAAGCAAGCGAGATCCCTCCTATGTTCAAGATGCCTTCAGCGTCCTGTATGATGTTGACACTGCTGTTACGTATATGAAGTTTTTCAAGGTATACCCTTTTCTTAAAAAGATGTGCCCAGGAGATATTAACCGAAATTTCCTGAATAAAGAGGGGGATTGAATTTCCTTTTTTAACCCTCAGCTTATGCACAAAGAGTTTGCCTGTAAACGGGTTGAAATCAACATCGTCAATAAAGGCCTGCTCCGCACCTTGTGTAATAAGCACACGTTTGATGCCATATCTGATTCCATAAGGGAGGAGTGCCAGAATCAAAACAATAAATATAAGAATTGCAATTAATACCCGTAATCCTTTGAATGATATGCCTCTATTAGTGTGATATGTTGTCTGATTGTTTTGACCGTTCATTATGCGTATTTCAATAGTATTTCAATATAACGTTGAGTCGGTCCCTTAGTTGATATATGATACTTGGTTTCGTTTTATTAAGTAACGGAATTTCTCCATAATGAAATCATATGTCAATCCGGAGAATATCCAAGTTAAAATGACACAGATTAGGTATTAATTATTTTTCTCTGTTTTGACATGAAGAGGCGGAGCCTGCCCCTGTTTATCCTGTCCCATGTAAAGGGTAACGTGAGGGAATGGTATCTCTATATCGAGTTCATCAAACTTCTTCTTCATTCTCCTGTTAAATTCCCGTCCT
>CAYFXR010000115.1:0-3473 GCA_964347155.1 uncultured Nitrospiraceae bacterium
CCCCGACAGACCTGTAATGCCGGGCGTTTTAATCTTAGAGGTAATGGCACAGGTTTCCATAATTCTTTATTCCGTTGACAGGCCGGAAGTAACTAAAGCTCATCCTCATTATTATTTGGGTAAAGTCAAGGCAGAGTTCCTTTCTCCTGTATATCCGGGAGATAAATTAATTGTAGAAACAAATAAGGTAAAGTTTTTAGATTATGCCGCTATAACGGATGTTATAGCAATGACAGATAATAAAATTGTGGCAAAAGCCAATCTTGTATTCAGTATTCAAAAGAATGGATAGAAGGGTAGTAGTAACAGGATTAGGAGTCATTTCATCAGTAGGAATTGGCAAAGATGAATTCTGGAAATCCATAATTAATAGTGAGAGCGGTATAAGTAAAGTTACTTCGTTAGACACAAAAGAATACAGATGTCACTATGCTGGTGAAGTAAATAGTTTCCAACCGGAAGAATTTATTCCAAAGAGAAAAGCTCAATTTTTAGGCCGTACATCACAATTGGCCGTAACTGCCACCTCTTTAGCTTTGGAGGATGCCAAATTATCCAATAATTATATTAACAAAGAAAGAATAGGGGTTTTTATAGGCACCACGATGGGAGAAAAACCATTAGAAGAATCTATTGATATCTGGATTAAAGAAGGAGCTGACAGGATAAGCAAAAAAAAAATATTGCAATCTTTGCCAAATAATATCTCTGCTAATATCGCTATTTATTTTAAACTTAAGGGGCCGAATTACCTTATTCCCACAGCCTGTGCTGCAGGGAACTATGCGATAGGGTATGGATTTGATTTGGTGAGGAAAGGGATTTTGGATTATGCCATTGTAGGAGGTGCAGATTCATTTTCAAAACTTGCATTTACCGGTTTTCAGCGTGTCTATGCCATGGCTCCTGAGAAATGTCAGCCTTTCGATAAAAATAGAAAGGGAATGCTTGTTGGCGAGGGAGCTGCTATTCTATTTCTTGAATCATTAGAGTCTGCTTTAGGAAGGAGAGCAGACATTTATGCAGAAATACCGGGCTACGGCATTAGCTGTGATGCTTATCATATGACTGCCTCCAAAGTTGAGGGAATAGAGAAAGCAATGTTGAAAGCATTAAAAGATGCAGATATCAGAAAAGAAGAGGTTGATTATATAAACGCTCATGGAACAGGTACACCCGGGAATGATAAAACTGAATGCGCAGCAATCAAAAGTGTTTTTAAAGAACGATATAAAACCATCCCTGTCAGTTCAATAAAATCAATGCTCGGACACACTATGGGTGCTGCCTCTGCGATTGAG
The DNA here is from genome assembly GCA_964347155.1 of uncultured Nitrospiraceae bacterium. GTDB lineage: Bacteria > Nitrospirota > Thermodesulfovibrionia > UBA6902 > UBA6902 > CAYFXR01. The sequence goes on from CAYFXR010000115.1 coordinate 1,302, forward strand.
GCAGCAGCTTGTTGCCTTATTGTTAAGGAGAATATTATCCCGCCAACAATAAATTTCGAGTCTCCTGATCCACTATGTGACATTGATTGTGTTCCCAATAGAGCAAAAATAAATAAAGTACATATTGCATTAAATAATGGTTTCGCCTTTGGTGGCAATAATTCTTGTTTAGTGGTTAAGAAGTTTCAATAATTCATGATAAAAGATAAAAGAGTGGTCATAACAGGAATCGGTCCTTTAGCCTCACCAGGAATTGGAAAAAAGGCTTTCTGGGAAGGTCTTTTAGGTGGTCGACTCGGTTTGGGTTTAAAGGAATTAAAAATCAATGGAGAATTGTGGGGTAGTTTTTATGTACATAGAATAGAAGATTTTGATTTTGCAAATTTTGATATCGATGAAAATGCCCTGACATACATGAGAGAATGGAAAGAGGAAGAACCTCCCATAGATTTATTGTACATGATTGCAGCAGTAGCCCTGGCCCTTGAAGATAGCGGATTAGAGTATAAATCCTATGACAACGATTTAGGTCTGGTTTTAACCCATGAAAATATGGGGCTTATGCCTTTTGTATTAAAACTCAGCCAGATTTCATTTGATACCTTAAAAGGCAAACCTGGAACATCTCTTTCTCAAAAGCAGTTTTATGAAAAGTTATACCGTGACTGTCTGAAAAGCGGATATGATATACAGACCTTTATGACGCTCTTTCATGTGGCAAAGGCATTTCATATACACAATTACTCTCTTTTTATAAATAACGCCTGTGCTTCGGGTCTGTACGCCTTAGAATCAGCTGCACAGATGATAAGGTCTAAGCAAAGCTCTGCGGTTGTTGTAGCTGCCTCAGATTATACAGAAATATATAAATATCTCTGGTTTAGAGATATTGGCCTATATTCAGAAGATGGAAAAATCAGACCCTTTTGTAAGGACAGCAACGGCCTGGTCTTTGGCGACGGGGGAGTCGGGATAGTCCTTGAAGACCTTGAACGTGCTAAAAAAAGAAATGCCCCTATATATGCCGAGTATTTAGGCGGGGGGTTCTGCCTTGAAGGCTGGAAAGTGACAACGCCTCAAATCGGGAGCGATTCTTACCAGAAGGCAATGTTAAAGGCACTTAAACAGAGCAATATTAGTAAAGATGAAATCGAATTGATCTGCCCTCACGGTGTAGGTTCGCAAGCTATAGATTATTATGAATCAAAGGCTATAACGGATGTGTTCGGCTCAAAACCTGAAAAACCCTTAATTACTGCCTTCAAACCTTATATAGGGCACAATTTGGGAGGGAGTGCATTGTTGGAGACCGCGATTCTTTTGATTTCCCTCAAAAATGAAATGATTCTGCCTACATTGAATTGCCAGAAAGTAAATCCTATCTACAATATATCACTGGTTAAAGAGAAAATAAATGCTAAGATAAATACGGCAATGAAAGCCTGCTGTGCCTTTGCCGGATATAATGCAGCGGTAGTATTTAAGAGAGTAGACTAATATGTCGAAAAAATATGATTATGATGCAGTAATTATAGGTGCGGGAATAAGCGGTTTGGTCTGCGGCTGCTATTTAGCTAAAGCGGGGATGAAAACTTTGATTGTGGAGAAAAATGCAAAACCAGGTGGATATTGTACGTCGTTTTCACGAAAAGGTTTTACTTTTGATGCTTGTGCACACTCCTTAGGAAGTGTAAGGAATAGCGGGAATATTGCGAACGTTCTTAAAGAATTAGGTATAGATAAAAGAATTAATATCATAAGAAACAATCCCTCGGATATTATTATAACTCTAAATCATAGGATTTCTTTCTGGAATAACTTAAAAGAGACAATATATGGCTTTCAAGAGAAATTTCCTGAAGAAGCAAAACAGATCGAAAAATTTTTTAATTATATTGATAAGAATTCTGGTGTTACATTTCTCGCAACGTTAAGGAAAAAGACTTTTAAAGACTTGCTTGATTCATACTTTAAGGATTTTAAACTAAAGGCAATTCTGTCCTTGCCGGTTTTAGGCAATGTGGGGTTACCGCCTTCTCTTGCCTCTGCCATAACCGCAGTCACTATTTACAAAGAATTTGTATTAGATGGAGGGAGTTATCCTAAAGAAGGCATGCAGGAATTACCCAATCTTTTTATAAAGAGATTCACAGAATTTAAAGGAGATGTTTT
>CAYFXR010000116.1:0-2836 GCA_964347155.1 uncultured Nitrospiraceae bacterium
GGATATAGGGTGAGAGGATAACAATGCCTGCCGCAAGCTTCACCGATTCAAAAGAGACAAGTGATGACAGTCGCTCGCCTTTCATCCTGTTTCCTATCTGATCGTGGTTCTGTGAAAAAACTACAAATGTATCCGCAGGGAGGTCTTTTGAGGAATTCCCATGGTTTCTTTTCCTGAATTCAGAATACTGTCCAGAATAGACAAAACCTTCTTCCAGAGATTTCATGAGATGCTTTACTCTTCCGAAGTCAATATAATAGCCATCAGCTTCCCCAGCAAGCAAAGTATGTACAGTGTGATGAAAGTCATCATTCCACAGGGCATCAATACCAAAACCGCCTCTGTCTCTTGATCTTGCCACCAATGGATTGTTAAGATCGGACTCAGCTATCAAATAATACTTTCTTCCTTGCAGCTGTGAACATTCCTCAACCTTTTCCGCAAGTTCAAGGAGAAAAGGTCGTGCACTCATATCGAAAATGCCGTGTATTGCGTCGAGACGAAGCGCATCAATATGATAATATGTGAGCCAGTATATTGCATTTTCAACAAAAAAATTCCTTACTTCATTACAGTAAGGACCGTCAAAATTTATTGCCAAACCCCACGGCGTCCTGTATTTGTCAGTAAAATATGGCCCGTAATCCTGGAGATAATTGCCTTCCGGTCCAAGATGGTTATATACAACATCAAGAATCACCGACATTCTTTTTTTATGACATTCATTGACAAGTTGCTTGAGACCATGGGGTCCCCCGTAAGAATTCTGAACTGCAAAGGGGTGAACTCCATCATAACCCCAGTTCCTTTCCCCGGGGAACTGTGCAACCGGCATTATTTCTATAGTATTTATTCCTATATTCTTCAGCTCATCGAGCCTTGCGATAATTGCATCAAATGTTCCTTCCGAAGTAAATGTTCCAACATGAAGCTCATACATTATCATCTCGTAAAGGTGCATCCCCTTCCATTCACTGTCCTGCCATTTAAATACATTATGGTCAATTATTTGCGAGGCTTTATGTACACCACCGGGCTGATAATATGATGCCGGATCAGGTCTGTCCCTCTCTCCATCGAGGTGATAATAGTACAAATCTCCTGGTTGGACATTATCAGCAACAGTTCTCCAGTATCCACCTTTATCCTTTTGCATGGAGATCAATTGTTCAGATTGTAAAAGAAGTTTTAGAGAAATGCTTTTAACAAATGGCGCCCAGACTACAAACTCACATTGACCGTTCTTTAAATAATTCGCTCCTATTTTCATGTTCTTTTATAACAAAATTAATATGATGTTACATATAACTAATGACCAAAACAGCAGGCTGAATGCCGAGAAAACAGAATTGCGACACCTTAAGTAGAGATAAGTGCTATGCTTTATCATTCATCTTATTTAGTGAGCCTTATATCTTCATCAGGCAAAATCAGGTTTGTTATTTCAATATCCCGTCGATCAATTATTTTTCGAGGGGTTCAGCCTGCTGATCAATGCTATATGGGACAAATGTAAGTACATTTAAATAATAATCATGTCATTGATGAAAAGGCAAAAACCATTACCGCATTAAAAACCATACTGCAGTCCCAAGATCCAGTACCAGTCATTACTTTTTATTCCTTCAGGAGGCTCACTGTCACGCTCGAGGATATTGGCAAACCGCAATGACCAGCCCGATGCAAGGGGTGATGTAATCGCTGCTTCATTACGGAGCTGATATACGCCTACATCGGCAAGACTCGGGTAAATGATCAGCTGGTCTGAAAACACAACAGTATCCCTTATACTGTAACGCAGGTCACCTGCTAACCGTGCAGTCAACCAGTTATCGTCATCACCTTCAATAAGATCTTCTGAAAAATACGATATACCAGTTTCAAAGAGGAGAAATTTCACTGCATCATCCCAGATTTGATATCCTACTCCCGGACCGACAACTGTCCGTAAATTTAAATCCCTGAATTTATCATTAAGCAATTCAAACCCCAGATATCCATACAGTACCCGGGTAAAGAAATAGTCATATTTCCCCGCTCCAAATGTATTGCGGGCGGTTACTTCCCTGTCTTCCTCGGCATAATTGTGCAGAAAGCGAAGTGTATATCGGTCTTGTTCAGTCCTTCTTGCGGCTTCAGCCCCTATGGCAGCACTTGCTCGATCAGTATTTCCGGACTGCAAGCCAGCTCCCACATTAATAGCGCCTGTCCATTTTGAAGGAACTCTGTGTGGAGGGTTGACTGCAGTTATATCCTGCCAATCAATTACAGCTGCCTGTCTTCCAGGACTTTCTTCTATTACGAGACGACCGTCATCCTGGGTGTGTATCCTCCCTTTTAATACCTCGCCTTCTGACAGATGTACCTCGACCGGATAATTAGTATATATTCTTTTTATCTTTGCCTTATGAATCTTGACTGGCGTTGAGTAATCAGTCTCAAGAGTCAGAGTTTCCTCGTCTACCATCTTTATTGTCCCCGATAATCTGTCACCGTTCTCAAGTATGATCTCATCAGCCGACGTTACTTCCGGAAAAATAATAAATAAAGAAAACAGAAGAAAAAAACTCCATATGCTGTTGGTGTGTTTCATCTTTGCCCTCCTTTTATTCATGGTTTTAAAATTATTATCAATCTCTGGAAATTGATGTAAATTGTGAGATAATGTACTTATTATCATACATTGTCCCATCTGTCAACCGGCGGTCTAAATTTATCTATTCCGACATCCTTCCAGTGGAGTGAAAAAGGAAGCATCTCCAAAACCGTGATGATGAATGGCTATACTCTTTTTTGTCATTGTCCGGCTTGACCGGCAATCCAGAAGATATTGAAA
>CAYFXR010000117.1:0-2263 GCA_964347155.1 uncultured Nitrospiraceae bacterium
CTTTACTATAACTATTTCTGGAGACAAGAATGGTTCCACTCGATCATCAGATTTAAATCGTTTTAGTACTTTGCCTAATTTGAAAAGATTTTTATAGTGCATTGCCTCCCTGGGGTACCTCTGAGATTCATCAAAGAAGCGCTGATAATCGGCACCATCAAACACTATATAATCAAATCCCTGATCAATAAACCACTGCTGATTATGATCAAGAAAAGGAAATTTCAATACAGCAAAATCGCTTGAAATAGGAGGTCCATAAAACTCTGTAGCAATTTTTGACCCTTCCGGAATATTTTGTTCAATCCATAAAGCAGCTGCTGTCCTATTATCTGTATTTGCACTCGCAACATCAAATTGAATAATGCGGATGATAGGAAAGGCAACTATCAAAATCATAATTGCAGAAAAGACAGCGATCGCTATGGTTTCTTTACTCTTCTTAAATCTTCTTTTTAGAAAGCCAAAAAGCTCTGCCAAAAAAAATCCGCCATATAAGGATAATATTGGATATAAAGGCAAGGTATTGCGTGGAAATGTAACTTTAGACCTTGATATCAAGAAAAAATAGAATACCGGAAAGATTATGAGAAAGATATCCTGTTTTTTATGTCTGGCCAAACTTAGCAGTAAACCCAGTAAAACAGAAATCAGAATTGTAACCCCCATGCCCTCAGAACTTGCCAGATTTTGCAAATAGAAAACAAAGGGTTTAGACGCTTCAAAACCAGGATGTCCCTCCCGGTAGTGAGCCAGTACTTCACCGAGCGTATTGAGAAAGGTTGGCAAATCCAAAAAAGCATACGGTGTACCCACAAATAGGCCAAAAGCCAAAAACAGAAACCCATAAAATATTTTTCCGTTCCATCCTTTGTTCAAAATTGCGAACAGCAAATAAGCCGCAACAAAAGAAAAAACAATCGGAAACGTGTTCCACTTAGTTGCAATTGCTAAGCCTGCAAATAGCCCGCTCATCGAATGGTCAAATATCTTACCATCCTCAATGATTCTGGCTGCAAAGAAGAGAGAAAGAGTTATGAAGAAAACGGCGGGGACATCAACCGTTATGTAGTGGGAATCCCTTACATGCAGGAATGAAAACGTCAGCAGTAACGATGCGACTAATCCGGCTTTGGTTCCGAATAATTGTTTTCCTGTCAAATATGTTACATATACGGTCAAAGACCCTAAAAGAGCAGTAAGAAACCGGCCCCAAATATAGAAATCGGATACACTAACATTAGAAAAGCTTGTGTAAAGTCCCTTTGAAACTCCATAAAAAAAATAGAAAACAAACACAACCAATTCCATATACATATAGAGAGACGGATATCCAAATTGCCGAGGATTATAATCACCTGTCTTCATCATTTCCAGGGAACGGTCAACTATGGCCCATTCATCAGGGTGATACAAGTTAGGTAATCCAAATTTAATTCCCCATATCCTTAAAATTAATGCTAACAAAAAAACAGCTGCAACCGTTATAGAGATACCATTGCTTTTTACGAACTCAACTGTTTTTTTGTACAAATATTGGATATAACTCATCTTTTTTTGTCGTATAGCTTTCTCATTCTACGCTGTAAATTGTAATTGATGGTGAAAGAAATTCCTCAACTCTGTGATCACCATTGAACGATTTCACAAGCTTTCCTTTTTCAAAAAACTCTTTATATCTCACCACAATATCAGCATATTTTCGGGGTTCCTTAAAAAATCTTCCATGGTCTCCACTGCTAAATATCATATAGTCGTAGCCTTGCTCCTTATAGAACTCATATGGATAATCAGTTAATGTGGCCCCGGAAACAACATAGTCGTCTCCCAGTTGAGGACCGTATTTATCGATTGCAATCCTGGAGCCTTTGGGAATATTGCGCTCAATCCATACTGCTGCTTGAGTGCGAGTAGAAGTCAAAGAGCTCCCTACGTCAAACTGCAGCGATCTCACAAATGGGGCGGCAATTACAGCCAATAGAATGGCACCGGATATGACGTACTTCATTTGTTTATTTATTGCTGGTTTTTCTTTTAACCATCCATAACTTTCCACAAGAAAATATGCTGCAATCAAAGAAAGAAAGGGAATTACAAACATAATATTTCTAACAAATCTCACCCTGTAGCCCGATACTATAATGAAATAGATGAGAGGAAATAATGACACAAATAAAAATTTTTTCTTTTCCTTGACAAATAACAAAATCAAGCCGGCTACGGTGCAAATAAATATTCCAGGTCCTACACCTTCCCAAAATAA
>CAYFXR010000118.1:0-2909 GCA_964347155.1 uncultured Nitrospiraceae bacterium
TCAACTTTCATCCCACAGAAGACGGTTATTTTATTGCGTTAGTGCCAGTGGATATAAATACATCACCTCAAAAATACAACATAACTATACGTCACGGGAGGAAAAAGCACACCACAACAATTAATGTTAAATCGTATATATTTGAAACAATAAAACTTACTTTGCCTGAAGAAAAAGTTACATTAAGCCCGAAGAATCTGAAACGCGTAAAAAGGGAAGCAGACCTTCTTAAAAACGTATGGCCTCAAAATACTGAAAGGGCATGGAATGGTCGGTTTGTAGCTCCTGCTGGTACAGAAATATCTACTGTATTTGGAACAAAACGCATTATGAATGAAAAAAGAACAAGCATTCATCGAGGAATTGACTTTCGCGGGAAAACCGGAAATCCTGTGAGAGCTATTAATTCTGGTACGGTTGTGTTAATTGAAGACTTGTTTTTCGGCGGGAACACATTAATTATCAACCACGGCATGGGTCTTTTTTCTGTGTACATGCATCTTTCAAAATTTAATGTATCAAAAGGTGATAAGGTGTTAAAAGAACAGGTTATAGGTTTTGTCGGAAGCTCGGGAAGGGCAACCGGACCCCATCTTCATTTATCTGTCAAGCTCCAGGGCTTCAGTGTAAATCCAGAATCGTTGTTTAAGCTAAAATTGTAGTTTTTTTGTGGAGTAAAAATATCCCCCATTTCAAATGCACTATTTGGGTAAATGAATATCTCCAAAATTATCGGGTTAACGATTTTCGGGATCGCTATGGCGTATGTTGAGTCTGCCGTAGTCGTCTACCTGTGGGCAATATACCATCCCGACGCTTTTGAATTCCCCCTAAAGGCGATTACAGACTACAAAATACTCGTTGAGGTCTTTCGAGAAATTGCTACCATATTCATGCTTTTAGCTGTTGCTTTTCTTGCCGGGAAAAAGTTTTGGGAACGGTTCGCCTATTTTATGATGACCTTCGCCGTATGGGATATTTTCTATTATGTGTGGCTTAAGATTCTGCTTGACTGGCCTTCTTCAATATTTGAATGGGACGTGCTGTTTTTAATCCCTCTTCCATGGATAGGTCCTGTAATTGCACCGGTGTCAATTTCTGTTTTGATGCTCATTTTCAGTTTTCTCATCACTTATTTATTTAAAAACGGTTATGATTTTAGACCAATATTGATATCTTATTTCCTTGCATCTGCTGGTATAATGTTTGTGCTTTATTCTTTTATGTACGATATTGATGCAACGCTGCATCAGCAAATGCCGAAACCTTATCGGTACGAGCTTTTGATTATCGGAAATGTGTTGTTTGTAGCAGCGTTTTTAACTTCGTATGTAAAAACTCTCAGGAGAAAATGAATGCCAAATAAAAAATAGGGTTCGAGGATTCAAGTGTTAAAGGAATAATTATCAATGAGTAATGAAGAATTGTATAAAATTTCTTAAAATAATATTCATTCTTAATTGATCATTTATAATTGATAATTCACCCAAGTCCCTGACTCCTCGACATCTCTACAGCATGGGTCGTAGACTTGAACCCTTTTTATATTAAAACTTTATCATGTTACATTATTATTAAGTCCTTTACTGCACATTTCATATGAATATATATCTGATCATTATTGTAATTTCATATTTTTTGGTAGTAACTCTCGGCTACTGGCTCGATTTTTTAAATCTTTCACATTTAAAAAAATATGGTTCCATTATTCCTCCTGAATTTGAAGGGCAGATAGACCAGGCATTATTAAGCAAAACGCGGGACTATAATGTTGAACACACAAAGTTCGATTTTATCTCTTCTGTTTTCAACAACATCATCTTTTTGCTGTTTATATTTGTCTTACTGAATATATACAATTCGTGGATTATTTCACTTAACAAGTCATTTATATTCTCTGGATTAATCTTCTTTCTCCTGCTTGTTTATGCTGAAACAATTATATCTATGCCTTTCAGTCTTTATAGCACATTCAAAATTGAAAACAGGTATGGATTTAACACCATGACCTTTAAATTGTGGGTAATGGACACAATAAAATCGCTCATAATCTCTACGATACTGCTGGGTTTACTTATTTCAGCGGGTCTTTTTATTATTCAGAAGAGTCCACATCTCTGGTGGTTGTGGATATGGTGCTTTTTTCTCGTTTTCGAGATCTTCATTATGTATATTTCTCCCTATGTGATAGAACCTCTTTTTCATAAGTTTACACCCATTGAGGATGAAGCACTTGAGAGCGGTATCCGCAATCTTATGCAAAAAGCTGGAATTAAAGTAAGCAGAGTGTTTAAAATGGATGCCTCAAAACGTACGAAACATACAAATGCATATTTTACCGGCATTGGCAAGGTAAAAAGAATTGTTCTTTATGATACGCTTCTCGAGAAAATGAACAGTGATGAAATATTTACCGTCCTTGCCCATGAAGCCGGACACTGGAAGAAAAAACATGTATTGAAATATATTATTGTTACCGAGACTATTGCACTGATTGCCATTTATATATCCTATCAATTGCTTCAAGGCGATTTTCTCCTGAACCTCCTTCATATAAAAGAGAATTCCTTTTATGCAAAAATTGTTATTCTAGCGTTTATTGGTTCTATAGTGTCCGTGCCGTTCGGTCCCCTTTTTAATTATTTTTCCAGAAGACATGAAAACGAAGCTGATAAATATTCTTACGATCTGACAGGAAATGCTGAAAGCATGATAAGCTCACTTGTTAAACTTTCAAAAGATAACCTTTCGAACCTTCATCCGCATCCTCTCTATACCCTTTTTCACTACTCACACCCCCCGGTATTGGAAAGGATAAGAAGGATACGGGAATTTGGAAAATAATTCAGTAAACCGCTGATTGCCGACTACTGAGAGCTGAGAAATTTCTTTACAAACAGACAAATTCT
>CAYFXR010000119.1:0-2892 GCA_964347155.1 uncultured Nitrospiraceae bacterium
CTTTTGTGCATACTGTCCGGACAGCACTGATAGGAGCCGAAGACGCATCCCGGGACATGGACGCCGTCCGCAATGCCATTCTGCATCGCTACTACCTCAATGCCTTTGAGCGGGTGATCTATACGGAATCGCATGATGAGGTGTCCAACGGCAAAGCACGTGTGCCCGAAGAAGTCGATCCCGGTAAGGCTTCGTCCTGGGCTGCCAGAAAAAAATCGTCGCTTGGCGCTGTTCTGGTCTTCACGGCGCCGGGTATTCCGATGATCTTTCAGGGGCAGGAGTTTCTTGAAGACGACTGGTTCCATGATCAGGATCCCATTGACTGGAATAAAATAAAACGCTTTCCAGGCATACTGCAGCTTTATAAGGATTTAATCTCCCTTCGATTGAACCGTGGCGGACAGACAAAGGGGTTTACCGGACAAGATGTGAATGTGTTTCACATAAATAATAATGAAAAAGGGATCGCTTATCATCGTTGGGATTCTGAAGGTCCTCATAGCAGCGTCGTCATCGTGGTTAATTTTTCGTCCCGTACATATGAGAATTATTCAATTGGTATGCCTGAGGCCGGAGAGTGGACGATCATATTCAACAGCGATAGCAAGCGTTATGGAGATGATTTTGGGGACGTCGGACACAGCACGGTTCATGCAGAGTTAACGGAAATGGACGGTTTATCGGCACAGGCAAAAATCAAAATAGCTTCTTACAGTGCACTCATAATGACACAGAATTCATGAGCTAACACTTATAAGGCCTCCGGTTGTCAAGGGCAAAGATACCCCGTAACGGATTTTCGAAGAAAATTCGTCAACAGAGCGATACAAAAAACATTCTGACTTAGTTTCAAATTCACTGGCAACAGAAACATGTCTGCACCAAACACTTATAGAGGCTCATTAGCCAGTCGGTTCCAGTAATTTGGAAAATCTGGCGACAGTTCCGATGCATTGGAACGACCTAGAAAATAATCCGTGCCCTTATACCGTCCTAGTCAAAACGTACGGATAATAGCTGTTTGCTATTCCCAGTTAGTATCAGGATCGGGGAAGGGGCAGAACATGTTGTACCGCTTTATGTAATCCGGTAGACCGGGCGTCCAATCAAAGCGAAATGGATGCAGGGCATATGATCCATGATGCTCCTTATAACGGTCTTAGCCGTAGACGAATCGTTCTCAGGAGCATTCATCAGTTAGGCTCTGCCCTATAGCGCCCCAGTTAGACCTTAGGCTCACCCGGTCTGTATCATCTGTTTATTGAGAAATCTGTCTGTATTAAAAACCTCTTTTCTTTTGAGCATGTAATAAACGGCCCTGCCTATCTTATGGGCTAATATGGTTAACGCCTTGGCCTTGCCGTGCTTTCGCTGAAGCTTCAGTTTATATTTATTGACATTTCTGCATTCCCTGAGCATTATTACTGCTGCCTCTGAGAAAGCCCATTTCAGGTGGGCATTGCCGATCTTTGCCCCGGAATGCCCATAACGCTTCCCTGCGGACTCTTTCGCACATTTAACGAGCCTGCTGTAGGATACGAAGTCCTGTACCCGTGGAAATCTCTTTATATCATGTATTTCATAGAGGATCACCAATGCAAGGGTCTGGCCGATACCGGGTATTGACTGAAGGCGAACAAAAGAATCCATGTCCTGTATTTTCGCCTTCTTGCAGAGATAGTATTCCAGCTTTCGGATCAAAAAGCTGTATTGATCAATAAGAGCAATATTAACTTCTATACTCTTCCGAACACATTCATCGCTGAACTGCTCTGCAATCCCTTCCCGGTTCCTCCTGTAAGCGATGACTTTTTTAAAACGGGGCAGATTATACTGGTGATTCGTGTTCTGGATATGGGCAAGAAGGTCAGCCCTTCTTCTCATTAAATGATTTCTCCTTCTTAACAGATCACGGGTTGCTCTCATTTCTGACGGATAGACATAAGCCATCGGAATCATCCCTCCTCTTAAAAGAGCTGCTATCTTATGAGCGTCAATCCTGTCATTCTTTGCCTTGCCGCCATGAATAGCTTTCATATACAGTGCGTGTCCCAGGACAAAGGAAATCTTTTCCTTTCTGCATAGGTCAGCAACCCAGTACCAGGCAAACATGCATTCCACTGCAACAACAATGTCCTTACGATACTTCTTGAGAATTCCCAGAAAAGACTCTTTTGTCGCATCAATATTTTTATGCTTGACTATCGTTCCTTTCTGGTCGATAATACACACATATAGATTGCGGGCATGGAGATCAATCCCACAGTAATACTTGTGCTGCTTCGTGTAGAATTTCATAACGGCCTCCTTTTAAATAGATTTGGTTTCTAACATGATACTGCTTTGCAGTATCTTAAGGAGGCCTTAATTAGTATCAAGTCCGTGCACAGTGAACGAGTGCCAGCATTGGCAAAATTGCTTTTGATTATTTTGAGTATTGCAAATTATCTTTTTGCTTTAAAATACACAATACAGGCACTCGTCAGTGACGTCTGCTACATGCACATAAAGGAAAATAAATAATGTTTTGGAAAATATATTTTTGGATTATTACCATTCTGATAATTATTGGTTACGCTTCGGAGGGGTTCAGTAGCTATTGGGATATTATTGATCTGCCAGTATTAATATGTGCAGTTTTTGGACTGTTCTCTTATGCCTACAAGAAAAAGATATTTAATAAAATATTTTGGAAATCATTTGTACCGATTTATATAACCTGGGACTTAATATACAATTTAGTACTTTCCCCAGACTATATTGAAGAAACAACAGAAATAATGTATTTAATATTTGGTTTTAGTATTGTCGTGCCATTGTATATAGCATTGTATAAATATGCGTTTCTATTTCTTGAAGGTAAAGAAGTAATTATAAAAAAAGAAAGTCCTG
>CAYFXR010000120.1:0-20443 GCA_964347155.1 uncultured Nitrospiraceae bacterium
ATGCTCGGCAGGACACCTGCAAATATAACTGCTATGAGGCCGTTGAAAGAGGGGGTTATTGCAGATTTTGATAAGACAGGAGAGATGCTGAAATATTTCATTAGAAAGGTTCATAACAGGAAAAGCTTTATATCTCCGAGGATCGCTATCGGTGTTCCGTCAGGCATAACCCAGGTAGAACAGAGGGCTGTCAAAGATGCAGCTCAGGCATCCGGTGCAAGAGAGATATACCTTATTGAGGAGCCGATGGCAGCAGCGCTTGGTGTTGGCCTTCCTATTGGAGAGCCATCGGGAAACATGATTGTTGATATCGGAGGCGGAACTACTGACGTAGCTGTTATCTCCCTGCACGGTGTTGTTTACAGTAAGGCAGTAAGGATGGGTGGAGACAAGATGGATGAGGATATTGTAAATCATATCAAGAATAAGGGAAGGATTCTCATAGGAGACAGAACAGCTGAACTCATAAAAAGAGAGATAGGTTCGTCCTTTAAAGTTGATAAGGAAAACGGTTCAATGGAGATTAAAGGCAGAGACCTTGTCTCTGGTATTCCGAAGACTATTACAATATACGAGGATGAGATCAGGGAAGCAATAAGCGAAACCGTTAACGTAATAGTAAATTCGATAAAGGTGGCTCTTGAAAACACCCCTCCAGAGCTTGCCTCTGACATAGTTGACAGGGGTATTGTACTGGCAGGCGGCGGGGCACTTTTAAAAGGACTGGACTTTCTGATAAAACATGAAACAGGCCTACCGGTAATTGTTGCTGACGAACCGCTTCTTGCAGTGGTGAATGGCGTCGGAAAGGTGTTAGATGATCTGGATATTTTAAGAAGAGTTTCGATATGATGCATAATAAGGAATGTTAAAAAAAAAATTATTTCTCTTCGTTGTTTTTGTGCTCCTTATTTTTATACTGCTCACGTATCAGAGTATTAAAGGTAAAAGCCATTTTCTTGACTTTCCTCTCTATCCTTTAAAGATCCTCGAAAAGGGAAGTTCTGCCTTTGTAAAATATATCAAAAATATTTTTAAGACGTATATACTGATCGTTGGGAAAGAGGGTGAAAACAAAAGACTTCTTGAAAGAATAAATAAATTTGAAAAAGAGAAAAACAGATATATAGAGATAAAACTTGAAAATGCTCGATTGAGGAAGATTATGCAGTTGACATCTGAAAGGCCTGATTATATTACTACAGCCGAGGTCTTTGCAAGAGATCCAACCAATTGGTTTCAGATGTTATGGATAAACAAAGGTACCAATGATGGCATTGCCAAAGATATGGTTGTAGTTACACCTGTTGGCCCCGTGGGAAGGGTTTTCAGGGTTTTCAGTGATGAGGCTAATATCATCCTTATCACTGATGTAAATTCTTCTGTCGCTGTCAGGCTTCAGTCTTCAAGAGTAGAGGGTATCCTTGAGGGTAGAGGAGTTAACAGCTGCTATATGAAATATGTATCAAAGGAGATTGACGTTAAGGTTGGGGAAAGGGTTATTACATCAGGTCTTGAAGGCATATATCCCGGAGGACTTTTGATAGGTTATGTCACAAATGTCAAAAAAGAGGGAGAAGAAGTGTTTCAACTGATTGAGGTAACACCCGCTCAGGATCTGAATACCGTAGAAGAGGTTGCGATACTTAAGAGATGAAAACTTTTTTGTTTTATCTTATTTTTGCATATATTACGTTATCTATACAGGCCATATTTTTTAAAGGGGTGAAACCTGATTTTGTTCTTGTCCTTGTGTGTTTTTACTCGCTCAAGCATGGACAAATAAAAGGAGTAGCATTTGGTGCATTAACAGGCTTGTTGATTGATACAGCAAGCGGATTCATTCTTGGCCCCAACATTATCAGTAAGTCTTTTGCAGGTTTTATCATAAGAACAATCAGGGACAATATGTTCCAGTGGAACGTCTTTATCAATAGCTCGGTAATTGCGGTTTTGTCAGTTGTTAATATTCTGCTGATATATTTATTTCTTGAGACTTTTCCGAAGGTGTCATTTATTAACAGGCCGTGGGAAATCTCTATAAAGGAGATTATCTATACAATTGTTGCTGCCTTGATATTGTATCCGATTTTAAAAACTGGAAAGCATAATAAAATACACTCAGGGGTATATTAAAGCTGAATGGAAAAAAGGATTACCATTATCTTATATATTATAATTTTTTTATTTGTTATCTTTGTATTTAGACTATGGGATATCCAGATAATAAAGAGTAATGAGTATAAAAAAATCGATGAACGCAACCGGTTGAGGGTTATAGATATTCCTGCCCCAAGGGGAATAATATATGACAGAAATAACAATGCCCTTGTAAAGAATATCCCGTCATTTGATATATCAATTGTCAAAGAAGACATACCCAAAGATCCTGAAAAACTATCTGCCCTGACCAAGCTTATTGATCTTACATTGGATGATCTTAGGAGCAGATTTGCAAATATATATGCAATGCCATTTGAGCCTGTTAAACTGAAACAGGATGTATCATTTGAAGAAGTCGCAAAGGTAGAGGCAAGGAAAATTGATTTTCCCGGTTTACAAATTGATATAGTAGGCAGCAGGGAATATATTTATGGGCATTCAGCCAGCCATGTTATAGGTTATCTTGGTCGACTTGGTCTTGAGCAGATAACTGCTCCTGAATATTCCGATGTTCCACGAAAGTCTTTCATCGGCCAGTTTGGGGCTGAGAAGATATATGATAATACCCTGAGGGGTAATGCCGGGAAAAAAATAATAGAGGTTGATGCCCTTGGAAGAATCATTAAAATTGTGAGAATACAGAGGCCTGTTAAAGGCAGTGATATAAGTCTTGCAATAGATATTAATCTTCAAGTGGAAGCTGAAAAGAGTCTCAGGGGGAAAGCTGGTGCGGTGGTTGCTCTTAAACCGAATACAGGCGAGATTTTGGCCCTGGCCAGTGCACCTTCTTTTGATCCGAATCTTTTTGTTCGAGGCATTGCTTATAAAGACTGGCAAACACTTCTGAATGATCCTCGAAAGCCTCTATTGAACAGGGCCATTCAGAGCCAGTATCCTCCCGGATCCACTTTCAAGATAATAACAGCTATTGCTGCACTTGAAGAAGGAATTATTAATGAAGACACAGAATATAATTGTAAAGGCTCAATATATTTTGGAAGAATTTTTCGGTGTTGGAAGGGGGCAGGACATGGTAATGTCCGTCTCCATAGGGCCATTGTTGAGTCTTGCGATGTTTATTTTTATGAAGTCGCTAAGGATCTTCATATAGACAAACTTGCACAATATGCCTTCGGTTTTGGTCTAGGAAGACCCGTTGGGGTTGAACTTGAGGGTGAAGTCACCGGGGTTGTTCCTACCACCGGCTGGAAACGGGAAGTAAAAAAAGATAAATGGTATAAGGGTGAAACGCTAAATACGGTGATAGGTCAGGGTTATCTATCTGTTACTCCGATACAGATGGCAAAACTCATATCTGCTGTGATTAATGGGGGAAAGTTATATGAGCCGTATCTTCTAAAGGATTCAGAATCAAAGGTCAAGGCTGAAAGCATAGTAAAGATAAACCCGGAAATTCATAGAATAATTAAAAAAGCGCTTTTAGGTGTTGTGACAGATGAAAATGGAACCGGCTGGAAGGCACAATCAAATATTGTAAGTATAGGCGGCAAGACAGGTACAACCCAGGTTATCGGAGGGATTATGCAAGAAGAAGACATTCCTGATAAATATAAAGACCATGCCTGGTTCGTAGCATTTGCACCTGAAAAGAATCCACAGATAGCAGTAACTGTCTTTGTTGAACACGGAGGACATGGAAGCACAGGTGCGGCGCCGATAGCAAAGAGAATAATTGAAGCATACTTCGAAGAAAAACAAATAATTGGCAGTAAAAATGAAGGATAGGATTAAGGTGATTTTTTTGATTCCGCTCGAACCCTGGAATCCTTTTTTTATTTCAGATGATTGACAGAAGGCTTTTAGAGAATTTTGACTGGAGTATTCTGATTATAGCTGTTGTCTTATCACTCGTTGGGGTAATGACAATCTACAGTGCTACGAGACCAGTACTTGATATTGAGCAGCAATCTTTTTATTTTAGACAGTTTTACTGGATAATATTAAGTATATTCTCTTTTTTTGTTATTGTATGTATTGATTATAGATGGTTCATCAGGTTTGCTTATCTTTTTTTTATATTTGGTATTATCCTCCTCATTATTGTTCTTGTTGCGGGAAGAAAGGGAATGGGGGCACAAAGATGGATAAACCTGGGTTTTATGTCATTTCAGCCATCAGAATTTTTCAAGATTTTTTTCATTATGGCTATTTCACGTTACCTCTCTGTTATGAGAGACGATGCAAGGTTTGATTTCAAGAAGTTATCTAAGATATTAGCTGTCTTTTATATTATCCCATCGGTTCTTATTCTTAAACAACCTGATTTGGGAACCGCTTTGATATTGTTGTTTATCTTCATTGGAATGGTTATATCAGCAGGTTTAAAGAGAAGAATTATCTTGATAACGGTTATATTAGGGATTATATCTTTACCATTTATAGGCAGTATTGTATGGCAGGGATTAAAGGAATATCAGAAACTGAGGATAATAGCATTTATAGATCCACAGGCAGACCCGCAAGGCATAGGGTATCATATCACACAGTCAAAGGTCTCTATAGGTTCAGGTGGTTTATTGGGAAAAGGATATCTGAAAGGGACTCAGGGTCCTTACAGATTTCTTCCAGAGAATCATACTGATTTTATCTTTTCAATATTCGCTGAAGAATGGGGTTTTTTAGGCAGTATAGTTTTATTTATGCTGTACTTTTTTATCATTTGGAGGGGTTTTGATACTGCAAAAAGGGCACGTGATATGGAAGGATGTTTTTTATCCCTTGGTGTTACATTTATGTTATCTTTTTATTTTTTTATTAATGTTGGAATGACTCTTGGAATATTGCCTGTCGTATGCGTACCACTGGCTTTAATGAGTTATGGTGGTACAGCATTACTTTCTAATTTTCTCGCACTTGGCATAATAGAGAATGTAAGAATGAGAAGGTTTGCACTTTACTATTAAAGATTATAAATTAGTTCCAAAAAGTTTACAGACAATAATCAACTACAGTAAGTTTCCACATAGAATAAAAGGATTCAAGGGATATATGGTTAAAGTAGTTCAATAATGTTTCAATGTAGTTCGAGATTGTTCCCTGTGAGGTTGCAACTTGAACCCATAAGAAGAGTTATTTACAGAGGCAATGAAAATATTTTACTTTGTGCAAAAATAAAAATGTCGTATTATAATGATGTTTCTAATAAAAAAATGCTTATCAAATTTATTGAATTCATAGGTACAGTTGTAGAAGAAGCTCTCGAAGGAGTCGGCAGAACCATAATTCTCTTTTATTCTATTTTGAAAGGAATGGTAAGGCCTCCTTTTGAGATAAGGAATATTGTCAGACAAATGCTTGAAATAGGTGTTAATTCACTTCCGGTCGTTCTCATTACGGCTGTATTTACAGGAATGGTGCTTGCGCTGCAAAGCTATACGGGGTTTAAACGTTTCGGTGCAGAGGGACTGGTAGGCTCTGTTGTTGCACTTTCAATGACCAGAGAGCTTGGTCCTGTCCTTTCAGCAATCATTGTTACAGGACGTGCCGGTGCTGCAATGGCAGCTGAATTGGGAACGATGAGGGTTACTGAGCAAATTGACGCCCTGGAGACATTGGCTACAAATCCTATAAAATTTCTTATTGTACCAAGGTTTTTATCTGGTATCATTATGCTTCCGGCCCTTACCGTTGTGACTGATATAGTGGGTATAATAGGTGGTTATTTTGTTACCGTGGTCTTGCTTGATGCAAGCTCAAAAACATATTTAAGGGCAACATGGGATTTCCTGCAAATCCAGGATATATACAGTGGTCTTATTAAGGCATGTTTTTTCGGGGCGGCATTCACGCTTATCAGTTGTTATAAGGGATTTTATACAAAAGGCGGGGCAGAAGGTGTTGGCAGGGCAACGACTGGTGCTGTTGTTTACTCATCAATGACTATACTGATATCTGATTATTTTCTGTCAGCTTGGTTGTTTAAATGATAGAGCTGAAGGACGTACATAAATCTTTTGAGAAGAATCACGTTCTGCGTGGTGTGAACATGGAGGTAAAAAGGGGTGAAAGTCTTGTTGTTATCGGAGGCAGTGGTTCAGGAAAGAGTGTACTCTTAAAACATATAATCGGCCTTTTAAAGCCTGATAAAGGCACCGTTACTGTTGATTCAACAGACCTTTCACAGCTTGACGAAAACGGATTAAATGAGATCAGAAAAAGATTTGGTATGCTTTTTCAGTCTTCTGCCCTGTTTGATTCCATGACAGTGTGGGAAAATGTAGGTTTTGGATTGAAACGTCATACACGTTTAACTGATCATGAGATAAAAGAGGTTGTTATACAGAAGCTCAGGATGGTCGGTCTTGTTGGTGTGGAGGATGAAATGCCATCGGAGCTTTCTGGAGGTATGCGAAAGAGAGTTGGTCTTGCAAGGGCTATTGCTATGGAACCTGATATCCTTCTTTATGATGAACCTACTACAGGACTTGATCCAATAATGGCTGATGCCATCAATGAGCTCATTATAAAGATGAGGGAGACACTGAATATAACGTCTGTTGCTATTACACACGACATGAGGAGTGCATATAAGATTGCAGATACGATTGCCATGCTTTATAATGGTGTGATTATATCGAGGGATTCACCCGAAGAAATCAGGAATACCTCTGATCCTATTGTGAGACAGTTTGTTGAGGGCAGATCAGAAGGACCCATAACCATGGAAGGTAGAGAGAAATGAGCAATTTTTCAACTGAATTAAAAGTCGGCATTTTTGCAATAATAGTAATCATTATCCTTTCATACATGACCCTTAAAGTTGGGAGCTTGCCTCTTTTATGGGAAAAAGGCTACAGACTATATATAACATTAGATGATACAAGCGGTCTTGATGAAAAATCGCGCATTAGAATTGCAGGTGTTGAATCGGGCATGATAGAGAAAATCAGGCTTGAAAATGGAAAGGCAAAAATCACTCTTCTTATAGAACCGGATGTAAAGATATATAGAAATGCAAAGGTGTCTTTAAGGATGTCAGGTCTTTTGGGTGACAAATATCTTGCGCTATCTACAGGCAGCCCCGATGAACCTCTCCTTAAAAATGGTGATTATATAGTCAATGTAATACCTGTCGCAGATATTGATACGCTTGCGAGTCAACTCACATTTGCAGCTACGTATATAAGTGATTTGACAGAAAATCTTAATAAAATATTTGGAGAAGATGAAAAGGATGCAATTAGGGAGTCCATACACAACCTTAGTGCTGTAACAAAAAATCTCAAGGAAATTTCTGAAGAAAACAGGGAGCCTTTGCATGCAATACTTGTACGACTTGAAAATTTCACAGCGGCACTTAGTGACAAGGGTCCTGGATTTATAGACGACATCAGCAAGATAGCAAAAGATTTGAGTGAAAAAGGCCCTGGGCTTATAGATGATTTAAGCAAGGCAGCACATGATCTGAAAGAGGTAATAGAGGAAAATAGAGATACATTTAAAGAGGGCATGGAAAGTTTTAAAACCGTCTCAAAATCCGCAAGCACTATTGCCCGGAGGATAGAGAGGGGAGAGGGCACGTTGGGAAGACTTGTTCAGGATAATAAACTATATGATTCCTTGAGCAGGGTATCTGAGGAAGCGGGCAAATCGTTTGATGTTGTTGGCAGACTCAGAACATTCATGGATTTTCATTCTGAATATAATACAGGTGAAGCAGAATGGAAGGGATTCTTTGACCTGACCCTGCAGCCGAGGAAGGATAGGTATTACCTGCTGGGAATTGTTACTGACCCGAAAGGATCTGTTGAGACAACAGAGACAACGATCAATGGTGTTACCGTAACTGAAGAAGAAGTAAAAAGCAGGGTTGAATTTTCGGCTCAATTTGCAAGAAGATTTGAAGATTTTGCTTTAAGGATCGGGCTGGTAGAAAGCACCTTTGGAGCCGGAGCAGACTACTTTTTTGATCATGATAAGGGCAGGATAAAGCTTGATATATGGGATTTCAGTGCTGACGAAGCAAAGGCCGAGAGGGCACATGCGAAGATCGGAATTGATTATAGAGTCTTTAAGTTTATTTTTGTAAGTGGTGGCATTGATAATCTTTTAAATTCTAACCGCAGGGGAATATATATCGGCGGTGGTCTGAAATTTGAAGATGAAGACTTTAAATACCTCTTCGGAAAATCACCTAATATATCGTTGCCTTAATTTAGCTATCATCTCTCAGCTTTCAATAATGAAGTGCAAAAGAGCCATAATGTCGTACTGCGAATATAGGGTCGAGTGGCCGTGCGCCTCCTAACATTTTGCTACTTCACTTGGGATATAAACAGGAATTCTCCCAGAAAAATGGCAGTTAAAAGCATAATCAGTTAAAAAATAAGAAAAAAGGGAAATTGACAAGTAGTCGTTAATGGTTTTTAAAAAATGGGGGAACTTTTGAGGAGATAAACAATAGATATGTTATTTCAATATAAGTTATACTATTAAGTTATGGATAATAGAAACACATATGGAGATTATTTTACGACATGAGAAAAAAGTTTAGTGTTTGCTTTCTGTGTGTGCTTATTACTCTTATTGTTGCAGGTATGAGGACGTCTGGAAGTACTATTCAAAATAATGATATTGAAAGCGCAATTAAACGGGCGAGATATATGGTTCTGGAGCATTTTACCCCTTTATCCGGATTGATTGTGGATGTTCATGAAGAACTGGTAAAGTTTAAACTGGATAAAGAAAAAAACATGAAAGAGGGTATGCGTCTTTCCGTTTTTAGAGAAGGCACACCATTTTATCATCCTGTTACAAAGGAGCTCATAGGGAAAACAGAAGATATCGTTGGAAGGATAGAGGTCAAAGGGAAAAAATCTGGTGGAAAACTGTACATCGGTACGATAATCAGCGGTGATGTAAATACTGAAGATATTGTGAGGATAACCTCTTCAAAGATAAAACTTGCATTTTTCCAGGACAGTAAATCTGACTGGTCCCTGTCAGAGGTCTTTTATGAATCTTTGAAGGATTCAGGACGTTTTGATATTCTGGAATCATATACATCCAATTATAAACCGGAAGATTTATCTGAACTGGCCATAGGACTTAATGCTGAGGCCGTTCTGATGTTTTCTACTCTTGTCAAAGAGAAAAAGAAATTTTTAAATATAAGACTGTATTGGGCTGAAGATGCTAAGATGTTTGCAGAGATAGAAGAGGCAGTAAGCCAGAAAACTTTTGAGAATCTTACACCTGACGAAGAGTTAATATCTACATCTTTGACCGATGTGGATCCATGGAGCAGGCATAGACTCATTGGTGGACAGTTGATTGCAATGGGCGATGTCGATAAAGACGGCCAAAGGGAGCTTGCTATAAGTGATGGTAAAGACATAAGAATCTATAACTTTCAGGATGAATTAAAGGAATTATGGTTTATAAAAGATGACTCAGAAGGAAGACATCTTTCGATAGATGTTTTTGATCAAAACAATAATGGATTGGATGAAATATTTGTTACGTCCATAATCGGTGACAACAAAATACGTTCATCTGTTATAGAATTTGATTCTTCTGAAGGTTACAGGAAAATAGAGAATAATATGCCTTATTTTCTAAGAATGAGCGGTCATACATTATTAATGCAAAAATTTAACTCGAATGAAATATTTAGCGGGCCTGTATATAAAGGAATATGGAAAGATGGACATTATCAAGCTGAAATGCCTCTCAAACTTCCACCTGATGTGAATATTTATGGTTTTACTTTTATTGACTGGCAGAATAACGGGCAAACATACCTGATGACTTTTGATGATAAAGGGTATTTAAAGCTATATGATGACCGCGGAAATTTCATGTGGAAAAGCAGTAAGACATATGGTAGATCTGATCTCTCATTTGAAAGAGAGACTTATTCTGTAATTGACACTAAAGTAAAATGGTTTATAAGAGGTAGACTCATATCGGTACAAACAAAGCGTGGACAGGAAGTTGTTGTGGTGAATAAGATCCCCGTCGTACCACGTATGCCAGGGCTTGGAATTAAAGGGGCAGAGGTGTATTCGTTATGGTGGAATGGAGGTGTAATGGATGAGCAATTGATCCTGAGAGAAATCTCTGGCGCGATAACTGATTACTGGGTTGACGGAAAGAAATTATTTCTTATTGCCAGAGGTGACTTATTTACATTTGTTAAAAATGCAACTTCTGGAGAATTCTCCAAGGGCAGTATGCTTTATTCTATAATTCTGTCCCGTTAAGAGAAATAGTCTTTTTGATGTAGTAATAAAGGGGTAAAAAAAATGTCATGAGTGGAGTTTTTCTAAAGCGAGTTAAAGAGAAATGAATATAAAACACGTAGCAATCATTATGGACGGAAATGGACGCTGGGCTAAGCTCAGGGGCCTTCCCCGTATTGAAGGTCACAGGAACGGTGTCAAGAGAGTAAACGAAATAATAGACGCAGCGATTGATCAAAAGCTTAAAGCAGTTACCTTCTACACCTTTTCAATGGAGAACTGGCAGAGACCGGCTGCTGAAGTAGATGCACTCATGGGTCTTCTTAATTCCTATATCAGAAGTGAAATGCACCGGTTGCATAAAAAGAATATAATTTTCAGGGCAATTGGAAATCTTGAGAGACTCCCGGATGAGACTCAGAAGTTACTGAAAGATTTCGAGGTCCTGACAAAATATAATACAGGCCTTATACTTGTAAGTGCTCTTAGCTATGGTAGCAGGACAGAGATAGTAAATGCTGTAAAAAATATTGTGGAAAAGGGTATACGTGCTGAACAAATTGACGAACAGGTTCTGGAATCGTATCTTTATACAACCGGTATACCCGAGCCTGACATGATAATACGTACCAGTGGTGAGATGAGGCTTAGCAACTTTCTCCTCTGGCAGTCTGCATATTCCGAGTTGTATTTTACAGAGACCCTTTGGCCTGATTTTGGCAGGGATGAGTTTGTATCTGCTATCACGGAATATCAGGGGAGGGAGAGAAGATTCGGCGCGTTGCCGGAAAGGGTTAAGAAGACATAAAACAAGGGTTCTAGGTGTAAAGGAGAAAACTTTAAACTTGTATAGAGTCTAAAGATAAGTACAAAATGAGCAATGAAGTTAAAAGAAGTTTACATATAAAACGACATATTGTTGCAGCATTTGTTCTGCCGGTTTTGTTTGCCTATATATATTTCTTGCCACCGTTACCTTATTTTTTAGCATTGCTCATGGTTGTCGGTATGATGGCAATGTGGGAGTTTTATGTGATGTACAAGGTTCAATCAAGGTTGTATATTCCCGGTGTTTTCATCGGAGGTATTTTATTCTACTTATTTTGCCGCCACCCTGAATATTTCATGAACGGTATTTTTATAGGCCT
This sequence comes from uncultured Nitrospiraceae bacterium, assembly GCA_964347155.1. Lineage (GTDB taxonomy): Bacteria > Nitrospirota > Thermodesulfovibrionia > UBA6902 > UBA6902 > CAYFXR01. The sequence continues at coordinate 11,516 of CAYFXR010000120.1, forward strand.
GTTTCTCTTATTGATTCTTAGACTTGTTTTCGTAATGCCACCTTCAGGATGCATGTCAGAGGTTGGTCCTTTGGGAATTGGATTCTTTTATATATCAGGTTTTCTGAGTTTTCAATGGCTCTTGAGAACAGAAATGCTTGGTTTGGAATATATATTCCTCCTTTATATATCAGTCTGGCTTGCAGACAGTATGGCCTATTATTTTGGTACATATATAGGGAAAAAGAAACTGTATCCTGCTATTAGCCCCAATAAAACTTTTGAAGGAGCTTTTGGAAGCATCCTCGGGGGTATAGTGGGGGCAGTAATGATAAAAATTGTTTTCGGTATTCCCGGCCTTACAACCATGGGAACAATAGCAATCGGTGCTACCCTTGGAGTAACAGCAGTTGTGGGTGATTTAATCGAATCCATGTTCAAAAGAGATGCGGGTGTCAAAGATTCCAGCAGTTTTATTCCCGGACATGGCGGTGTACTTGATAAACTTGATGGTCTTCTTGTTTCAGGGCCGGTTCTTTATCTTATAGTGAGGCACTTTTGAAAAGGCTTTCCATTTTAGGCTCTACGGGTTCTATCGGCAAGAATACTCTCGAGGTAATATCTCACCACACCGATAAATTCAAGGTTGTTGCTCTTGCAGTAAAGAATAATGTTAAGGCACTTGAATCTCAGATACATGCATTTAAACCAGATGTTGTCGCAGTATACGATCAATCTGCTGCTGAAAGTCTTAAGAGAAAAGATCCACCTGTTGAGATTTTTTCAGGGGAACAGGGGCTCGTAAAGACTGCGACTCTTGATGGTGTTGATATGGTTGTATCTGCCATAGTGGGTTCTGCCGGCCTTGTTCCAACATATTCAGCCATAAAGGCTGGCAAGGATATCGCACTTGCAACAAAAGAGGCTCTTGTGATGGCGGGAAAGATAATTATTGAAGAGGCATTAAAAAAAGGAGTCAGGATAATCCCTGTTGATAGTGAACACAGTGCAATATTTCAGTGTTTAGATAGCAGGGATTTGAAGGAAGTTGAAAAGGTCATATTGACAGCCTCAGGAGGTCCATTCCTCAGAAAAAACATATCAGAGCTTGAGACAGTAACTCCGGCAGCAGCCCTGAAACATCCTAACTGGGATATGGGCAGGAAAATTACTGTTGATTCGGCTACATTAATGAATAAAGGACTTGAGGTGATAGAGGCACACTGGCTTTTTAATTTACCACCTGAGAGAATTGATGTTATTCTTCATCCACAGAGTATCATTCATTCAATGGTTGAATTTATCGATGGCAGTGTCATTGCACATATGTCTGTGCCTGACATGAAGGGACCCATAAGTTATGCGCTTTCTTATCCGCAGAGATTTGTGGATGTCATGCCGGCACTGGACCTAGCTGAGGTAAAAGAAATAACTTTTGAGAAACCAGACAAAGAAAAATACCCATCACTTTCTCTCACTTATGAGGCACTTAAAACAGGAGGGACAATGCCTTGTGTATTAAATACGGCGAATGAAATTGCGGTGGAAGCGTTTCTTGAAGAAGAAATATCATTTACAGAAATTTCCCGTGTGGTTTCTGATACGATGTCGGTGCATAAGGCTTTAGAATGTGAAACGATCGAAGAGGTTATCAATGTATCACACTGGGCAAGAAAAAAAGCAAAGGAAGTAATTGAAAGGAAATTGTACATATGACATTTTTTTGGGCGATAGTTCTGTTTGGTTTATTAATTTTCTTCCATGAGCTTGGTCATTTTATCTTTGCAAAGCTGGTAGGTGTAAAGGTCCTAAAATTTTCTCTTGGTTTTGGCCCCAAAATAGTGGGCAAAAAAATTGGTGAGACTGAATACTTGATTTCGGCAATACCTCTTGGAGGTTATGTAAAACCTCTTGGCGAAGAGATCGGAGAAGAACTCAAAGAAGAAGAAAAACCAAGAGCTTTCAATTACCAGCCTGTATGGAAAAGGATAGCGATAGTTGTTGCAGGACCTATTTTCAATCTCGTGTTGGCATTTATTATTTTTGTTGTTTTCTTAAGTCTTAAGCTACCTATAGCAATACCCAACTTGGATAGTATCACAACCACGGTTGAAACTGTAATGGAAGGGTCTCCTGCCATGGAAGCCGGACTTAAAAAGGATGATACTATTGTATCAATTGATGGAGTTCCTGTAAGGGATTGGAATGAGATGGCCGGTGTTTTTTCTGAAAATCCTGGAAAAGAGTTAAGCTTGACGATTAAAAGAGATGATACATTGATTAATGTCAGGATCACTCCTGAACCTACGAAGGTTAAAAATGAAAAAGGTGAGGAGATTGTTATTGGAAGGATCGGGGTTTCAAAAAAATTAGATGCCAAGGTAATACAAAGCACACATATATTGGATGCTCCTTTAAAAAGCATTGAAGCTGTTTATGGCTGGTGTGTTCTTACACTTGAGGTTGTTATAAAGCTGTTAACAGGCGCAGTCTCGGCAAAGCAGATTGGAGGGCCGATATTAATCGTAGATGCTGCGGCTAAGGCTGCCTCGGTCGGAGCGTTTACCTATTTCAATTTTATTGCCATAATCAGCATTAACCTCGCAATTCTCAATCTTTTGCCAGTTCCGGTTCTTGACGGAGGACATATCATGTTTCTCTCAATCGAGGCATTAAGAGGTAAACCCTTGAGCGATAAAGTTATGATTGTGGCGAACAAGATTGGCATGGCTTTACTGTTGTTTTTAATAGCGTTTGTTTTTTATAACGACATAGTGAGAGTTATTGTCCCATGGATGCAGAAAAGCGTGCTTCTTGACTAAAAATATATGGCAAAACCCCCGGCAATAAAGAAGCAGGTTTCTTCAGGCGGTGTGATCTTTCGTAATTTTAAAAACAGCATTGAGGTTGCACTTGTGGCAGTAAAAGGTACAAGGGCATGGTGCCTGCCGAAGGGATTAATAGATAAAAATGAAGCTCCTCCGAAAACGGCCTTGAGAGAGGTTAGGGAGGAGACGGGGCTTAAAGGGGAAATATTTGATAAATTAGGGCAAATTTCTTACTGGTATTTTTTGAAAAAAGAGATGACGAGGGTTCATAAGATTGTCCATTTTTATCTTTTGAGGTACGTAGACGGGAGTACTGATGACCATGATCACGAAGTGGATGAAGCAAGATGGTTTCTGATAGATAAGGCTATAGATAAATTGTCATACAAGAGTGAAAAAGAAATCATGCAAAAGGCAAAAGTGATGATTAAGGAGATGCTGAACTTAAAATCTTAACCCGAAGAATGCAGACATTACTCAAAAATTTATTTAACTCGATTAATTTATTATCAAATTATGCATATGGCTTTGAATAAAAATATAAACAGGTACATTGATTAAAAATGCGTTTAAGGTATCGAAAAATAAATTTTTTCGCAACATCTGCATTCTTCTAAATGTATTTTGGGGGTTAATCAATGAAATAAAACAAATTTTAGCTAACTTACAATTGATAGATTGAAACAATCAAGGAAGGAAGCAGGTTGCATTATCCTATCAAACCTTCTGGAGATATAAATAAAAAATCCTCTCGTTCGTGTTTTAGTTAAAAAGGACTTATAGAGTCCAGATGCTGCTATTGGATAAGAATAGGTCGTCATTCCTGCGAAAGCAGGAATCCAGCTTTTCAAAATATTGTCGGCATTCTAGATTCCCACCTCTGTGGGAATGACAACGTTATAGTTCAATTAATGCCCTCTTAGTAGATTATTCAACTTTTTTACGAATGAATCAAAATATTTATCGCCTCACTCGGATTGTGTCTGGTAAAATAAGCTTAAATATTATAATATTTGTGCAAGATGAGAAAGATAAATAGTTAAACACTAAAAAACATGAAGATAAAAACGAAGTTGTTTATGTCTGAACAAAGATATTTGCTAATGAATAAAAAGGACATAAATACTCACTATTAAAACGAAGAGGAGATTCTCAATGAACGTGGTGCAGAAGTTGATATCATCACATCTTGAATCGGGAAGAATGAAGCCAGGAGAGGAAATTGCGATATCTATTGACCAGACATTAACCCAGGATGCAACCGGCACAATGGCTTATCTTGAATTTGAAGCAATGGGAATACCAAGAGTAAAGACAAAACTTTCGGTAAGTTATGTTGATCACAATACACTTCAAACCGGTTTTGAAAATGCTGACGATCACAGGTTCCTTCAGACAATAGCAGGCAAGTACGGAATATATTTTTCAAAACCCGGCAATGGTATTTGCCACCAAGTTCACCTTGAGAGATTTTCTCGGCCCGGTCAGACACTTCTTGGATCAGACAGTCACACACCAAATGCAGGAGCTGTGGGAATGCTAGCTATCGGTGCTGGTGGACTGAATGTGGCACTTGCAATGGCAGGAGAGCCTTTCTGGATGTTAATGCCAAAAATCGTCCGTGTAAGTCTGACAGGAGCTTGCAGGACGGGAGTCAGTGCAAAAGATATCATTCTTGAAATACTCAGACGGATGACTGTAAAAGGCGGCGTCGGGAAAATTTTTGAGTATGGCGGTAACGGCATAAGTAAGTTAACAGTACCTGAAAGGGCAACTATTGCAAATATGGGAGCTGAACTCGGAGCAACATCATCAGTGTTTCCCTCGGATGAGCAGACAAAGGCTTTCTTCAAAGCACAGGGGCGAGCGGATGAATGGGTGGAAATCAAACCCGATACCGATGCAGTCTTTGACGAGGATATAAGAATAGAGGTAGACACACTGGAGCCACTTATCGCAGAACCTTCAGGCCCTGATAACGTAAAGCGTGTGAGAGAGATTGAAGGGATGCCTGTAAAACAAATATGCATTGGAAGCTGTGTGAATTCATCATTTGCCGACCTCATGGTCACAGCCAGGATACTCAAGAACAAAAAGATTCATCCTGATGTAAGTCTTACGATAAGCCCCGGTTCACGGCAGATTTTTCTGATGATCACGAAAAATGGGGCATTGGCAGACATGATTTCAGCTGGTGCAAGGGTGCTTGAATGTACATGTGGTCCTTGTATTGGAATGGGTCAATCACCTGCCACAGGTGTTGTTTCCCTCAGGACATTTAACAGGAATTTTCCTGGTAGAAGCGGTACGTCCAATGACAGGGTTTATTTATGCAGTCCTTTAACAGCAGCAGCATCTGCGATTACCGGCGAAATAACAGATCCGCGCGATATCGTAAAGGAGCCTTTAAAGGTTACACTGCCGGAAAAGTTCCATATTGACGACTCCATGATAATTTCTCCTTCTCAAGAGTCTGAAAAGATACAAATTGAAAGAGGACCGAATATAAAGCCTTTCCCGGTCAAGGGTGCACTAGAGAAATCCTTGAAGACGGAGGTCCTTTTAAAGGTTGGCGATAATATTACTACAGATGACATCATGCCTGCCGGCGCCAAGATATTGCCGTTGAGATCAAATATCCCGGCTATTTCCGAACATGTTTTTTTAAAAGTTGATACCACATTTCCTGCCAGGGCCAGGGCCTCCGGGAGCGGGATAATTCTTGGAGGACTTAATTACGGTCAGGGTTCAAGCAGGGAACATGCAGCTCTTGCACCAATGTATCTTGGGATTAAAGTCGTGATTGCAAAATCCTTCGCACGCATCCATAAAGATAATCTGATAAATTTTGGCATCCTTCCTCTGATAGTGGAATCCGATGTTTATAAATCTATCGACCAGGGAGCTGAAATAGAATTTCCTTATCTTGCAAAGGAAGTAAAAGAGTCATCAGAAGTTACATTTATTGATATTCAAAAAGAAAAGACCTACATGGCAGAACACGACCTTACTGCAAGGCAAAGGGAAATAATCCTTGCAGGCGGATTACTTAATTATGTGAGAAGGAAGGGGAAAAGATAAAAAAACTTGCAAAATAAAAAAAAATAGTATATTAATTAACTTGTAGTCAAGAGATCTAAACTTATAAAGAAAGGGGGTTAACAATGAGGCTCATTACGTTACTTCTCTGTGTGCTTGCATTTGTAATGATCGGTTGTACCACGAAGTATGTGTTAAATAATCAGGATAAGGCGCTACTAGAAAGTGCTCTGGATGCAGCAAAGGATGCAAAGGCTTCTGCGGAATCAGCAAGTTCTGCTGTAGATAAGGTAGCAAGAGAAGCTCATAGTGCGATGAATTCTGCTGATAGAGCTGAAAGTGAAGCGATCAGAGCTGAAAGGGCTGCTGACAGGGCTGATATAGCTGCAAACAGGGCTGAAAGAGCTGCTGGTGATGCTGAAAGAGCAGCTGAAAAGGCAGTTAAGGCGTTTGAAATAAGACAAAGGAAATAGTCTATCTTGAAATAACAGCAGGAAGCCCTGTTGCACTTTTTATTGCCTGTATAACGGATTGTGTATCAACATATTTTAACAGATGCTTCCTGCTGAGATTCTTTGCTGCGAGCATAACAAGTTCTGACTCACCCATATCTGAAGAATGAACCTCAATGTATACTTTTTCGTCATATATCCCTACCTTAATAGGTTCGTTTAATATCTTAACTGTTGTTCCAAGTTGTAATAGATTAAAGAGAAATTCTATGTCTTCCGGATATAACCTGATACAGCCATGACTTACCCTCCGGCCTATTCCGTATGGTTTATTCGTGCCGTGAATTCCATAACTGTTTATTGAAAGTTGAATCCAGTATTTGCCGAGGGGATTGTCAGGACCCGGTGAGATAACGGCTTTTAGTTCAGGGTTTTCTTTTCTAATGGTTACAGGCACATGCCAGACGGGATCCTTTATCTTTCCTGTAATTTTAAAGATTCCTGTAGGTGTATTGAATCCCTGCCTCCCAATTCCTATTGGATATGTTTTTATATATCTGTTTTGATTGATAGAAAAAAAATGGTAAAGCCTCATCTCTGCAAGGTTGATTATTATTCCATTATCCAGGATATCGGGAAGCAACCATTGGGTTGGCATTATTATCTTCGTGCCTTTTTTCGGAACCCATGGGTCGACGTTCCTGTTGGCGGAGACAATTTCGTTATAGCCGATATCGAATTCTCTGGCCAGATCAATTAGTGTCTCCTTGTCTTTTATCTTGTATGATCTGTTAAAACCTATTAATATTTTGGATGGATTATCAAAAGGAAAAGCACCAGAGGCATATATCTCAGAGATGATAAATAACAATAGAAATATTGTGGATATCAATACACGCATAGGTAATAATAAATTATTTTCTGTCTTTTTCTCTATGTATGCTTACTCACCTTTCATAGATAATTTCAATTTGACAGCAAACTCAGATATAATAAAAAATTAAATGGTTCAAAGTAGTTTAATAATGGTTCAATGTAGTTCAAGATTGTTCCATGCTGATTTCCAACTTGAATGCATAGAAGAGTTATTTGCAACTTTGAACTATGTTGAACTAAATTAATATGGATCCCTAGAAGGGGTGTTGCCTCAAAGGGGCAATTTGTCTTCTAATCTTTTTTACAAATTAAAAGATAGAAGAACCTTAATTTAAAATATGACCGTTGTTCAAATAGAGTCTCGTACTTTTGATAATTGGAAAGATCTCATCAATTCAAAGCTTGTGGGTAGTGGAAGATTTGAAAAACTGGCGGCTTGTACAAAAGAACAAACAGATATCGAAGTTTTTATACTTAAAGATGATAAAAGTAAATATCTTACCAAGATTGAGGCTGGTTATCTTGGTGATAGATTATTCTATTTAAATATAAACAATCCAAATATCCCCGGTTACATCAGGTTTCAAGAAGGTGAGTACTTTCACCAGTATGATTTTACCGATGGTAAAAACAAGGGAATACCCGGTCTTGAGTTTAATAAAGTAAATGCAAAAGCTATACTCGGCGAATTTAAAAAAGGTTTGCAGGGGAGAGAATTTCAATATCTCAGAGACGGGAAGGTCGTAAAGGTTAAGCTTTTTCCTTTTCCAGAAATGCCAGACGTAAGCTATACATATAACTTTGAAAAAGTTGGACTATTTAAAAGATTTAAGAATATGTTGAATAAATCCGGGAAAAATTTGGAAAAAAGAGAAATTAATTTGAACGATATATTTAGTGGTATATAAATAACAGAGATAACCCTGCTTTTCAAACTTTCTTAAATAATACTGAATTAAGTTCAGCACATGGTTCAGGAAACGATTCAGCACTCATCCATCTTCATTCAGAATGCATGCCCGGGTTATTCATAAAGTTAAGCGGGTATATCGAAAAAACGAATTGGGAGAGGCACATCCGGAACAGGATTTAGATCACTCTGCATGTTCATTATCAATAAAGACACTCTTTGTATAAATGTATCTTACCATATTCAATACGTTTTTAAGATCTGTATGCTTGGCTGATAAAATTCATGAATAATGCAGGCTTGGTTTAAAATAGCATTGATAAATTTAGTTGCTTCATTTGGCAAATATATAATTTTTATAGATATTATAAATTTATTTAATTAGACAATTTAATTTTTTGATGTTATCTTAATTACTGTTCTAAAGTAATCAATAGAACTTTTCTTAAAAAACATTAATCCAATTTATATTAAGTAAGTAAATTATTCCCGATAAAGCTCAGGAGGTATCAAATGGGATTTCTTGAAGAATGTATAACAGCTTTAATAATAATCTCAGTAATATGGTTTATAGGTAAATTTGTCTTTGACAAAATATGTTATAAATATGGTTGAAATATTAGTATAAGGAAACGACATTAGTTTAATGTGTAAATAACATAATAAAATTATCAATCTTATTTTGAAACCAGGCATGGAAAAAAGATCAGCTGATAGGGTTCCCACAGGTCTAAAAATCAATTTTTCTTTGGGTAAAGACATTAACCCTGGAACTATTAAAAATTTGTCGGAAAGTGGAATGCTTATTATTTCTCAGATGTGCTTTCCTGTTAATTCAAATTTA
>CAYFXR010000121.1:0-2952 GCA_964347155.1 uncultured Nitrospiraceae bacterium
GGTAATCAAAGATCAGATATCACGAAGAGATAAAATTTTTTGGCAAGACCTTTATATATATTTTCGTGGCTATTGTTGGTATAGCACTGTGGCTGCAAATAGAAGGTGTAAGCCATGCAGGGCCGGTGATAATATTTGCTGTAATTTTCCCTCTCCTTTTTGGCCGTCTGCTTATTGTAATAAATGATAATACCCTCTCCATCTCCTTCGGGTACCTTGGTATCCTCAAAAAGGAGATTCCTCTTTCAGAGATACGGGAAGCGAGGGTGGTTGAATATAAACCGCTTCGGCAATTCGGTGGCTGGGGCATCAGAAGCGGAAAATTTGAAGGCAAGAGAACCGCCTGTTATAGTATGAAAGGAAATAGAGGCTTATTATTGTCGCTTACTCATGAAATAAGAACATGTCTTTTAAAAACAAATCAGGTCATTATTGGCTGTAACTTTCCGGAAAAACTGAAAGAGTCGATCGAAAAATAAAGAGATCTCAAATCCGGTTTTTGCATATTTAAAAGTTGCATTCATAATCTGAGGGAGCACTTCCATATCGTGAAAGAAAACGAGCTTTACCATACCGATAATAAATGCGGTCAAGAAGAATCCTATCCAGATGTAGTTGAGAACCATGCACTATATTACCACAGTACCGCAGTTACATAACTCAGTAGAGCAGAACTACAGCGGGATCCGTGAAGATAATATGGAATTACGGACAATGGAACCCTGTACCAGGAGCGGTACAGGGGACTACGGACAATAGGTTAACACAGTAAGTGTAAATTTAATTGACAATTATATTTTTAATTGTTAAAATAATTTATATTTAGAAGCCTTTTTAAAAGAATTTTAACACCAGATAGTGCAATAAAGGGGGGAATCAGGGCATGTATCAAAACAAGAGGAAATTTAAGAGATATGATATTTCTCTTAATGTTCAATTTAAACCATCTAAAGTGGCAAAAGAGTATGTTAATGGCATAATAAGAAATTTTTCTTTCGAAGGATTTACTTTTGTATCGCAGACGTTTGACTTTGAAACAAAAGAAACCATAGAGTTAGAAATAATGCACCCCTGGAAGGATAAGGTTGTTCCTGTTTCAGGTGTTATTATATGGAAGAGGCAGGCTGATGATCTATGTCTTGCAGGAATAAAACTTAAAGAGATGGATGAAGAAACCAAAGGTGAGATTTTAGATTGCGCCTATTATGAATCGATAAATGCAAAGGCTTATTAAGCTTCACTACGTTTCGCTTAACCATTATTAAACTTCACTGAGTTTCGCTTAACCCCCAAAATGCATTTAAAATAATGCAGATGTTGCGAAAAAATTTATTTTTCGATACCTTAACGTAATTTTAATCAATGTACCAGTGTATATTTTTGTGCTAAGCCATTTGCATAATTTAATAAAAAATTCATCGAGTTAAATAAATTTTTGAACAATGTCTGCATTATTTGGGTTAATCATTGTTAAACTTCACTGCATTTTGTTTACATACCCCGCATTATGGTCGGTAACACCCTCCCAGCTTAAAATGTTTAAAGACAGTTTGAACCGTTTCAACCGTTTTAACCTCTTCAACTGATCAAACGATTCAAACTGCTCAAACGGTTCAAACTGTGAAAGCTACTGGAAGAAGATGATTGGAAAACCGTATTCGGAAAAACTGAAAGTACGGTTTGATGAGGAGAAACTGGAGATAGGGTTTTAGCTACTACGCTAGTTCTCCACTCTACCCAGTGCAAGTGACCTGGTGTAAGAAATAACTTGATATTTTATTGGGTTATGTCCAGACCATGTTTTTTCATAATCCGATATATGGTTTTTCTGTCTATCCCTGCTTTTTGGGCAGCACGTGAAATGTTTCCTTTAGAATCTTTAATGAGATCGGAAAGGTATTTTTTTTCAAATGAATCAAGCCACTTTCTCTTTGCTGGTTTAAAGGGCAAATCTTTAATATAACCACCTGAACCGAGACCTTCCAACAGATGTTCCTGAAGATCTAAGTGCTTAATATAATGATTGTCAGTGAGCGAGGTTGCCCTTTCAATGACGTTTTGCAACTCACGAATATTGCCTGGCCAGTGATATCTCTTGAGAATTTCCATAGCCTCTTTGGATATGCCTTTGATATCCCTGTTGTTCTTTTTCGAGAATTCATGAACGAAGTGCTTTGCAAGCAACTCAATGTCTTCCTTTCTTTCCCGTAGTGGTGGCATTTCTATGGTGATGACATTGAGCCTCCAAAATAAATCTTCAATAAATTTTCCTTCTGTAATGGCCTTATTCAGGTCAAGATTTGTTGTGGATATAATCCTGAAATCGACATTTATTAAATCATTTCCTCCAACTCTGCGAAACTGCTTTTCCTGTAAAACCCTCAGGAGCTTGGCCTGCAAGGCAAGATTCATTTTTCCCACCTCATCAAGAAAGAAGGTCCCTTGATCTGCGAGCTCAAAAAGCCCTGGTTTAGCTATATGGGCACCGGTGAATGCACCTTTTTCATGTCCGAATAATTCACTTTCCAGAAGGTTTTCGGAGAGAGCAATACAATCAACCGGTACAAAGGCTTTATCCCTGCGATTGCTGTTCAAATGTATGCTTCTCGCCGTAAGTTCTTTGCCTGTTCCACTTTCTCCGTATATCAGTATATTTGCATCCGTCTTTGCCACCTTTTTAATGAGCTCGAAGACGTTTTGAATTGCTGTACTGTTCCCTATTATCTTATCTATGCCATAAGTAAATTCAATCTGTGTGCGAAGATTCTTATTCTCCTCCTCCAGTAGTCTATGTTTCATCGCCCGTTCTACAGAAAGAAGCAGCTGATCTGCACTAAAGGGCTTTGGAATGAAGTCGAAAGCTCCCTCTTTCATGGCCTCAACAGCAGAAGGTATGGTTGCAAAAGCGGTAAAGACTATGACGATGACCGATGGGTCAAGGCTTTTCAATTC
>CAYFXR010000122.1:0-1516 GCA_964347155.1 uncultured Nitrospiraceae bacterium
ACACCACCTGCCTCGCCCTCCAGTGTGTTAATAAAAAATATGTCTGCCTGATTATTTTTCTCAGATGACTTCATTTTCATTCTCATCTTTATCTTTTGCACCCAGAGGTATAATAATATAAAAAGGCTGGAAGTAAGATATCTTTATTCTGACCGCGCCGGGAAGATCTTCTCCAAAATCCCAGGATCCTTTCCATTCTCCTTCTTCAGGTGAATAATATTCAAATTTGATTTCTTCTATATTTGTATCCATTATCTCATCATCGCCGCTCATCTTTCCGGTCAGCTCCTTGTCAGGCAACAGGCCCTCCTTATACATAAGGGTCTCATCCCTGAAAGAATACCTTACCCATTTAAATCCTCCATACAGTGAATCCGTCAATGTGGTAACAAACAAGACAGAGTCAGATTCGCCTTTGAATAATATCACTTTTTCGTCATCAATCTCCATCCCGTACGGATAAACCGATTTAAGCTGCTGGGACATTAAACCTGATAACACCCGCAGTCTCTGCGTCCACGTTGTTTCAGATTCGCCTTTCTCCCAGGCGTCGATGCCGAGATGAAAACCGCGGCCGATTAACACGGTGACCATACTTAAAATAGACAGCGCGACAATAAGCTCAAGCAGGGTAAAACCCGGAACAGAAGACAGAAATATCTTTTTTCTATTTTTATCGCTCATTGTCCATTATTAATTAATGTCTGTTTATTAATTGCTATTTTTTATTTTTGTCATGCCCGAAGTCTGTAATCGGGCATCCGGAACCTATTGAAAAGACTGGATTCCCCGACTTGTCGGGGAATGACATATGTACACATTGATTTTATAAACAGACTCTCATTAGTCTTCTTATTCTCTCACCTTTTTTCTTCATCCATGACCGCCTTCAGACTTACAAGCTCAACCGATCTCTGCCTGTCAACTGCACCCTTCCACGATACTTTCACCTTAAGTCTCAACAGGTTCAACGCTGTTTCCTCATTTTCCCTGTAAGGATTCACCTCCGACTCCCATTTAAAACCGTCTTCAAAATCTCCGACGCCCTGCACCGGATTGCCGGACAATTCCTCCATTTTATCTTTTGCGTGCACAATCGCCTTTGCGTAATCGCCTGAGGTCCAGGCAGCCCTGAGACCGCCTGAGAAAAGCTGCATCATCATGACAAAACTTATGATTAAAATAACAATTGCTATAATCACTTCAATAAGGGTGAACCCCTTATCCTTTATCATTCCGATTTACCCACGTCCAGTTTTCCGGTGATTTTATTTATCGATATAAAAAACTCGGCGCCCCTATCGCTTATAATTTCAATTACTCCACCGGTTGAATTTCCCCGGGGAAAAAATTCTATATTCGGAGAATCCTCGTCGCTGCCCTGTAACGTCATCTGCAATTCTTCCGGAATAGGTTCGCTCAGAACAAGATCAATCTTCTTATATCCGGTGTCCTCGGCGTACAACCTGAATATCCGCTCGTTTTTATCAATAACAAAACAGTATATCTTCTTTTC
>CAYFXR010000123.1:0-2418 GCA_964347155.1 uncultured Nitrospiraceae bacterium
TTCCTTTGCCACCATATGGGCCGCCACTCTGGCAATCTCTCCCCGAAAACAGCCTCCCTCGCATGAAATGACAGGAATTCTTTCCTCGACGATCATCTTCTTGCCGACAACTTCACCCAGAGGACATACTGCCTTCATGCCTTCTACCTCAACGGAAAAATTTTCTTTTGGTCTACCCATAATTAATCTCCTTTCTTTTTGATTGACTGATTTTAATATTAACAACTTTGTTAATATCTGTAAGATCGATACATTTACGATAAGGTTTCACTTTTTTGGTACTCAATCAGTTATAAGATCAGTTGATTCGGTTAGAGTTCTTTTTTTCTCTTCGTATTCCTCCTTGTTTATCTCGCCAAGGGCATACCGCTTGTCCAGTATCTCTATGGTCGAGTTCGAATCCCGGATCTTGTGATTATCTGTTCTACGGGGGCCGAACCCACACATCATTGAGCCCCACCGACCCCTCATCACCAGAAAACACAGGATGATCATCGCAAATGGGAATAACCACCAGTAGGGAAAGTTATAGAATTCTGATCCACACCACATTCTTGTCATCTCCTTTCATCCTTCAACTATTTAGACGGCCAAATATTTTAATTGGATACACTTCAGAATAATTGTTCCTCAATCCTGTTTAAGTTCTGATATTAAAGAAAAGTAAATGTTATTAAATAATGACAATAATTATTTGGTATGCATCTCAATCCATATACTATGATTGATTCTGCCAAATTCTTTTAAAGCTGAAGCAAGACGTAAACCCAGCTGACTCCCGCTATTTTCCACTTTTTTTGAATCGTGAAATAGGTGAATGCTAAAATCTGTATCTATCATTACGCGGCTATAAATATTGATTGCCCGCTTTTTTGTTTCCCTGTCCACTTCATTAATCAATGTTTCCAGTTGCGATTCCAGCAACTTCTTATTGCCGTAAGCTGATCGAAGTTCGATAATCTCTAACCATTTCATTATCTTTCCCCTAGTTTTCTACATTTTTAGTGGCATTCTACTGTTTACTTTTGCTAAAGGTGTGCCAAAATTATGTATTCAATAAAACCAACAAGTTACAAAAGCACCCATTCATAGCATTGTCATATAAGGCAATTGTGCTTGCCAAATAAGGCATCCATGATATTATTTCCCAAAGACTGCAATTGATAAACAGAATGAAAAGGATAGGAAAATGGACATGTACAGCTTTTATCGTGAAGCAACATTAAGAATATGTGGCAATCTTGAGATAGAAGAGGCCCTGGTCTCAAGCTTGAATTTCTTGAGACAAGAAATGCCAGTTGACAGGATGTTACTTGAGTTATTTGAGGATGGTCTGAATGCGATGCGTACCGTTGCCATTGCCAACCCAACGAAAGGAATGATGGTCGACTTGCTGACGCCTCTTACCTCTAAGGCACGACAGGAAATGCGGCGATTCGAAAGAGAATACCTTCAACAGAGCCCCAACTCTGCATGGCTCATCCAGGACGATCCCCATCGACAATTGATGTTTCATGAGATGCTTCAGATCCATGGAATCAAGGTAACATCGCTCTTGGTATTGCCTCTGAGGCTTGGGGACAAGATAGTCGGCGGTGGCGGGCTGTTACTTGCTACTGAAGGCGACAGGAAGTTTACCCAGCAACATGCGGATTTGTTGTTCCTGCTACGAGAGCCATTCGCGATCGCGATGTCGAATGCACTCAAGCATCAAGAGGTTATACAATTAAAAGATTTGCTGGCTGATGATAACCGTTATCTTCATGTAGAGCTACGTCGTTTATCCGGCGATGAGATTGTTGGCGCTAATTTCGGCTTGCGAGATGTAATGCATATGGTTGAGCAAGTTGCCCCACTTGACAGTCCGGTATTACTTTTAGGCGAAACGGGTGTCGGTAAAGATGTGATTGCCAATACCATTCATTACTCATCCTCGCGCAGCAACGGCCCTTTTGTGAGTGTGAATTGCGGCGCTATACCCGATAGTCTGATCGATAGCGAGCTTTTTGGCCATGAAAAAGGCGCTTTCACAGGGGCTTTAGCTCAGAAACGCGGTCGATTTGAACGGGCGGATAAAGGTACGATTTTTCTTGATGAGATTGGTGAGCTCCCCCCCCAAGCACAGGTACGCTTGTTAAAGGTACTGCAGAGCAAAGAAATTGAAAGGGTTGGTGGTGTCAAAATAATACCTTTGGATATTAGGATCATTGCTGCCACAAATCGTAATCTGGAAGAAATGGTAAAGCTTCATAAATTTCGGGAGGATTTATGGTTTCGACTTAATGTTTTCCCTATCTGGATACCACCACTTCGTGAAAGGAAAGTGGATATTCCCGCGCTGATGCAGCATTTTATAAGTCTGAAGGCCAAAGAACTGAAATTACCTGCTATTCCTACTCTTTCCTCTGGCGCTATTGA
>CAYFXR010000124.1:0-2809 GCA_964347155.1 uncultured Nitrospiraceae bacterium
GAAAATATTTTATTCCCGGCGCAGTTAAAACAGGGCGGAATACCCCTGGCGCGGAGTCGCGCAAAAAATTTAATTGAGCGGCTTGGCCTGGACCATCGACGTCATGCCCTGCCCAAAAAGCTTTCTGGCGGCGAAAAGCAGCGTGTCGCAATCGCGAGGGCCCTCATAAATGAACCAAAACTGATTCTTGCCGATGAGCCGACAGGCAACCTTGATTCTAAAACCGGTCAGGATGTATTGATGATTCTGCACGATATTGCTCGCGATGATGGATGTTCTGTTGTGCTGGTAACTCACGACCCTCGCGTAGAGGATATCGCGGACCGCATCTTATGGTTGGAAGACGGCGCATTGCAGGACCGTGGGTCCGAGGAACATGGCTGGGTGCGCGATCCTGTCTGCGGAATGCGCGTTGACGAATGGACAGCTGAATTTTTCAGTGAATTTCAGAGCAAGCGATACGCTTTTTGTTCGAAACGCTGCAAGGAGCGTTTCGACGAAAATCCGAGTGCCTATATAAATCAATGACCTGTTATGAGGAGATCAATCGTGAAAAAAAATCACATAGAAACATTATTAAAAGCATCCCTTTTGTTGCTTCTCTTGCTGCCAGTGACAATTGCGAGCGCGACTACTACGGAAGAAAAGGGCCTTGAGATTGCAAGACAGGCTGATGAAAGAGATACAGGATTTAAGGACTATTCAGTCCGAATGATAATGAAACTCATAAATAAGCGTGGGCAGGAGAGTATTCGGGAACTCCGTTATAAAGTGCTTGAAGTCGAAAATGACGGAGACAAGAGCCTCGCTGTCTTTGAAAATCCAAGGGATGTTAAAGGAACGGCATTTCTGACTTTTTCTCACAAGACTGGTGATGATGACCAGTGGCTTTATCTTCCGGCTCTGAAGAGGGTTAAACGCATAAGTTCACGTAACAAGTCAGGATCATTCATGGGAAGTGAATTTGCCTATGAGGATATTGCAAGCCAGGAAGTGGAAAAGTATTCGTACAAGTGGATTCGAGACGAGGTATATGACGGGAAGGAATGCTATGTTATTGAACGCTATCCGGTTGATAAGAAAAACTCGGGCTACAACAGACAGGTGGTCTGGATAGACAAGGCTGAGTACAGAGAGTTGAAGATTGACTTCTATGACCGGAAGAATGTCCTCTTAAAGACACTTGCATTAGAAGGCTTTAAAAGGTATAAGGATAAATTCTGGTACCCTGACGTAATGAAAATGATAAATCATCAGACCGGGAAGAAGACCATACTGGAGTTTAAAGGGTATCGGTTTGGGGCGGGTCTGAATGATAACGATTTTACGAAAAACAGCCTTAAGAGATCGCGGTGAGAATCTTTTTACCTTTCATTCTGCTCTTTCTGATATTGAAAATACCGGGGGCAAACGCAGCAGAATTTTCCGGGTATGTTAGTGGTGAGGTAAGGGTCTTTCAGAATGATCCGCTTCATGAAGAACAGAAAAGGAATAATGGGTCTTTCGCCTTACAACCTGAGTATTATCATGAATGGGAGAACGGTTCAAGTGTCACGCTTATTCCGTTTGCAAGGATCGACAGCGCTGACAGAGAGAGAACCCATTTTGATATAAGGGAACTAACCTTCCACTTGGTTAAAGATCAATGGTCAGTCAGGGCCGGTATTGGAAAGGTATTCTGGGGGGCAACAGAATTCCTTCATCTCGTCGATATCATCAACCAGGACGATGCAGTGGAGAACATTGACGGTGAGGACAAACTTGGTCAGCCTATGGTTCAATTTATTGTTCCTTCAGAATGGGGGACATTTGAGATTTTCATCCTCCCTTATTTCAGGGAGAGGACATTTCCAGGTAAAAAAGGAAGACTCCGGGGCTCCATCGTTGTTGACACTGATAGCACACAATATGAAAGTTCGAAAGAGGAGCGCCATATAGATCTTGCGCTTAGATACAGCAGCACCTTTGGTGACATGGATTTTGGCGTCCATTATTTCAGGGGTACGGGGCGTGAGCCCACGCTCTTACCCAGCCAAGATGAAGGGAATGACGCTGTATTGATACCGTTCTATGAGCAAATCTGGCAGGTTGGCAGTGATGTTCAGGCGGTCAAGGGCTCATGGCTGCTAAAACTCGAGAGTCTGTATCGTTCAGGACAGGGTAAGGAATTTTTTGCCTACACAGGAGGCCTTGAATACACATTTTTTTCATTTATTGGCACAAATATGGATTTAGGGATTGTTGGGGAGTATGCGCATGATGATCGTGGTAATGATTCAACGATAGCGTTGCAAAACGATATTATGTTCGGGCTTCGGCTGGCAATGAATGATTTCTCAAGCACAGAACTGCTTGCCGCCACGTCATATGACATCAAAAACGCTTCTAAGTCATTCAGCTTCGAGGCTAATCGCAGGATAGGTGATAGATGGAAACTCTATATTGAGGCAAGGGCTTTTTCCAATATGAGTAATGAAGACGTTCTGTTTGATCTCAGAGATGATGACCATTTACTTCTTGAAATGAGATATTATTTTTAGATGACAGTAGCAAAATAAGAAAAGCAAGACTAGAGGAATCGCATTAGATATTTTTAAACCTGACATATAAAGACCTTTGCGCCGCCAGAATACTTCGATACACCAGCCGGAGGCTGGCAAGCTCAGTACAAGTTTCAAAAAATAGCAAATAATTTTTGCGAGGTTCCCCGACTTGTCGGGACAGGGAGTCCGCGGGCCAAGAGCGAAGCCCTGAAAGGGCGAGCGAGGGGGCGAGCCTCGTATACTACGTTAGGTACGGGGTAAACGTT
>CAYFXR010000125.1:0-42186 GCA_964347155.1 uncultured Nitrospiraceae bacterium
AACTGATGCCTTTCCTTATACCCGGAAAGAATCTCAAGATATTTCCGGAAGTCATACTTGTCCCTGAATATATTTTCTCTGCGATTGCCGCGCGCTATTACGTGATAGAACGCGCCTTCGTACTCTATTCGTGGTTTCCTTGCCATGTCCCCATATTTAATCAAAGAGTTTTTTTCAGCTATGATAGCTTACATTCAGATTATGAATTAATGCAAGACAGTAATTCCCTTAATTCTCAAGCCTGACCCCATTTCTTCCACTATTTCTTCCAAGCCTGACCCTATTTCTTCCTTGAGCACGTCATCATGCCTTCAAACTAATTTGCACATCTCAAAGCAAACACACGCCAAATCGTCACCGCTGGTACGCATTCCAATGCACTGATTTGTTAGCAGTTATTCTGGTACAGTCCGGGTACATGGGTTACACTTTGTTCTAAGGACATGGGTAACAGTATTCTAGGGACGTTGGTAACACTCTTTAGCTTTCCTTAGTCTAATGGGTACCCGCTCGATCACATCCTTTACGCTAAGTATTTCTTCAAAAAATCGCCCGATTAGATATTCACAATAATACACATTATAGATTCCATCGTCAATCTCTTCTAATCCTATATATTCGTTTTCCAGTGTATGCGTCAGAGGCACTCTTTTACTTGTCCATCTGAACCCACCGTTCTTACTTACGAGCCTTACCATAAAATGAGGAGGATAATCCCAATGTTTCAGCTCTTTTGGCATTTCCCTGTCCGAACTGTAATAATGGTCCGATGGGGTTTCCATATCCAGTGCTTCATGCGGCCTCATCTCATTGTACTCCTTCTGAAATTCGTTGAATCGCTTCTGTTGACTCGTGAGATTCTTCTCTGCCGGAATGGTTGCCTCCTTCTTTAATGTCCTGTGCATTCTCTCATGTTTTCCGTTTTGCTGCGGTTTCCCGGGCTCTATCAGTTCAGGATAAATCCCTAATTTAATCCACCAGACTGACAGACTTGATATCCTTGCTATCGCATTTGATGCAAATGGAACTCCATTGTCCGTCCTGATCCTATCCGGAAGACCGTACTCGTTGAATAATCGGGTAAAAAGCCGTTTCGATCTCCTCAGTGAAACTGACTCATGACCTTCGCAGCCCAATAAGTAACGGCTATACATATCACATACTGTTAATGGATAACAGTATATGCCATTTCTCATCTTGAAATGCCCTTTATAATCTGCTGACCATATCTGGTTCGGCTTATTTGATACTGTGGTGGGACATCCAGGATGTTTTCGTCTGAACCTCCGCGGCTTACATGCAATGAGGCCTTCTCTTTTCAGTATGTCTGCTACTGTTGAAATCGCAGGATACTTCCACTTTGGGTGACGCTTCCTAAGCAATGCCAGCAATTTCTTTGGCCCCCAGGTAGGATGCTTATATCGAGCTTCTGTTATCGCTTGTATTATTTTATCTTCTGTTTTTGTAGGACTATTGTGTGGCTTGCTTGATCTGTCTTCTAACCCAGATGAACCGTATTCTATGTACCGTGCGATCCATTTGTACCCAGTCTTACGACTGATATTAAATTGCCTGCATAATTCAGCCATGGAAAACTGCCCGTTTAGATAATCTGATATGAAGCGGATCCGCTGATCCATTATGGTAACCCCTTTCCAAGCCATAGGCACCTCCTTGCCATTGTTCTTGGCAAAAAGTGTAACCTATGTCCTCAGAATAAAGTGTTACCTATGTCCCCGTTCGGTCATCTTTTATATTCTTATGGGTTAAACCATAATATTCCCCGTCTGCTAAGGCAACTGTTGAGAAGTATTTTGTGGCGTATTGCTGCCTTCCGATTCAAATCGCTTAATCAATTCATCCAAAGGAGATCTGTTGATATTCCACATGCCGTAGAACGGGTGATCAAGATCTTCGATGATCCAATAGAGCAGGTAGACTGAGAAACTCAATGCAGATGTCATGAAGACGTGAGCATAGAGTGATCGAACGCCAACAAGAAGAAACGCTGCTGCGAGCGCAACGGACATGAAGAGCAACAGTATTCTCAGACGATGAGGAAGGCGCTCATTCGCAAGTGCAATCCTTCTTGTGCGCATTTTTGCAAGGTCGGAAACGCTGGCAATCATTGCAGATAGAACCGAACTATCTCTGTCCTCGGCAACACGAAGCTTACCCACACATCTCATGATATCGTACAGATCTTCAGATGTATCAGAATTTGTAGGGATCGCGGGATCTGCCATCTCTTGCCATTCAGTAGTAGCTACAGCTTTGGTATATCTGGTCAGTGATGCTCTAATTTCTTGAGCAGAAGCCTGCTGATTCACTTCAAAATAGACGAGGAAATCCCGGATAGACTCAACTGCATTAAGTTCGTCTTCAATTGTCTGACTTAGTGTACTATAACGATTGAGCACTGTAACGAGCAGAAATCCTGCAACGATCGCGTAAATAACACCAAATACAGTGAAGAATGCCCCCCAAGAAGAAACATCTTCGATTATTCCTTCATATTGCATGTATGGACGCAAAATCACAACAAGCGTGGCAGACACGATTATCACTACAAATAGCGGAATACTTATTTTTAGTGCTTTCGATCCGAATAACATTTTAAGTTCTTATGAGTTTAACCGAGTTTATCTTTTTTTACTGCATAACGGCAAGGATGACTGATGCGTACCACTGAATAACTCAGACAAGCAATGAACACGTTTTGCAAAGCACGGACTAATGCCTGCTCAAAAGGTCCCCTGTGGTACGCATTCATGTCCATCCGCTGGTTGTACAATCCTTTTAATATCCTACGTTGTCAGCAGTCCAACTATCACCATCAAAACTCGCAAAAATAGCAGCATCCAAAATACAAGGGTAAGTATTGCTTGCAGCGCACAATTGCTGTATGCCATCAGAAATAAATTGATAGTAATTTCTGTCACCCAATGCACCAGCACTTAAGATAACCGGAAAACCAAATTCATTTAACCATTTTGTAATTCTGCTATCTATGGGTATTTCGTATCTTGTTAAGCCCAACCACTGTAAACAGTTTCGAGACTGTTTCGGGCCAAATCCCTGTAAATTGTAATCTATGAATTCTGCAGTTTCTCGCTCCAGACGTGCTGATGTTTTATTTGCCAGCCTTTTTAATCGTGAAATCAACTCAATCCATAGACCCGCTTCAAGAGATGTTAAGTTGTTTTTTATCTCTTTTGCTATCATACTGGTTCTTCGAATGCCGCCAAATTCTGAAAGAGTGGTAAGAATAAACTTCTCAACATTACGTTTGATGAGACAAATATCATAAGCAAGAGGAAAAGGTTTAGTCTGCAAGAATCTGCCAACATTACTTTTCGGGCCTGATCGCTGTTGTGTTGTGAGAAGACATCCAACAAGCACTCTCCATATATTCTTTTTTGAAAGCCTAAAGGCGTTCCCTTCAAGATTTCGCTTCACCCGGTATTGCACAAAAGGATTGTTTTTTTGTTTGTCAATAAACTCCTTTATCTGGCGAATATCTTTAGCTGTAATTTTCCAGTTGATCTGCAATTTGTCTCTTCTTTTTCTATGTATAACGCAAAACTGAGGGGTGCGGTAACGCATCCTTCTCCAGTGGCTTGTTAGGTCTAAGTTAATATGTAATATGTCAAGGGCTAACCCCATTTGTCTACTGCTGGTCTGCATTCGAATGCATCAGTTTGTTAGCTCATTCTTTCCCGTGACATTATGAGCGCGCTGTAGGGAGCCACATTGATTTTTGCCTGTGCCGGTAAGCCGTCCATTCCTGTTAATTCTGCTTGAACCGTACTGCTTCCGAAGTCTCCGAAATCATTGCCGTAAAACTTACTATCGCTGTTGAATCTGACAATCCACTCTCCTGCCTCGGGCATACCAATCAAATAATCTTTATATGTACGGAACGAAAAATTTGCCACTATGACGCTGCCATAAGGATCTCCTGAAATCCATCGATGATAACCGATCATTTTGTCATTATTATTTATGTGAAACACATTCACATCTTGCCCGGTAAGCCCCTTTGTCTGACCGCCACGATTTAAACGAAGGGATATTAAATCCTTATAAAGTTGCAAGATACCCACAAAACGTTCCTTTTTTCCCCAGTCAATCGGATCTTGGTCATGAAACCAGTCGTCTTCAAGAAACTCCTGACCCTGAAAGATCATTGGAATGCCGGGCGCAGTGAAGACAAGAACAGCACCAAGTGCTGACTTCTTTCTGGCTGCCCAGGACGAAGCCTTGCCGGGATCGACTTCTTCGGGCACACGTGCTTTACCGTTGGACACCTCATCATGGGACTCCGTATAGATCACCCGCTCAAAGGAATCGAGATAATAGCGGTGCTGAATGGCATTGCGGACAGCGTCCATGTCCCGAAACGAGTCATCGGCTCCTATCAGCGCCGCACGAACAGAGTGAACAAATGGAGCTGCCCATTGTGTGCTGAAGCCCGCTCCGCCATCATTCTGCGCCCTCGTCATATACGCGTTGTTCTGAAGGTCCTCAGCAATAGTGATCGCGTCGGGTTTGTACTTCCTGATCTCCTCATTGACCCACTGCATAAGACCCCATCCGTCGGGCAGATCGCTTCCCGGATCGTTATTGCGTCCATATACATTACGGATAAATGCGGTCATATCCCAGCGGAGTCCATCTACGCCAAATTCCTGCATCCACATGAGGCTGTTATCACGAATATACTCCCTGACCTCACTGCGCCCGTAATCCGGACGTGTCTCTCCCCACGGTGTTATTGCTCTCCAGTCGTTATAAAAGTAGATCCCGCCTTTGCCGTTTTCATTCCATCCGTCAAATTGCCACAGGTCAAGGTCACTCGGGCCAAAGTGGTTGTACACGACATCCACGATGACAGCAATGCCAAGCCTGTGGGCCTCATCAACGAAATCACTGAAATTGCACAGGGCCCCGTAGTCGCTTTCGACTGCGAAAATATGGGAAGGGTTGTACCCCCAGGAGTATCCGCCGGCGAACTCGGCTAACGGCATGACTTCTATGGCATTGATTCCAAGATCCCTGAGATAAGTGAGTCGATCGACGGCTCCCTCAAGGTCTCCAGGACCCGTTTTCGCCCCCGATTTTCCAAAGGTTCCGATGTGAAGTTCATAGATTACCATTTCATTGAGCGGAGGAGATTTAAACTCACTTTTTCTTCCTTCAGGACGGCACTCTGTGATAATTGTATTGCCAACTGAGCTGGTGACCCGACGGGCATAAGGATCGATCCGAAGGTACTCATTACCTGTGTTAATGATCCGGTATCTGTATTCATCGCCGGGCTTTGCACCGGGCACATCGATTGACCACCATCCATCAGAGGCCCTTTCCATAGGATGCTCTGTCTTGTTCCAGTTATTGAACGTTCCAATGAGAAATACCTCTTCGGCATTTGGCGCCCATACAGAAAACTTACAACCCTCGTTGTATGGTTCAGCACCCTTTATTTTGGAATGCACCACAGTTGACCTCCGGAGCTAACGAGTCTGTAGAAAAAGTCCGATTTCAGGATTTTTAATAAAAAATTGTTATTGAAAATCAAAGTGTTACGTGTTCATATTTTTTAGAAATAAGGGTTTTTCTACAGCTTCAACGCGAACATCTCTGATGCTCAACCTGTGTGATGTTTCAAGCAATAAAGACGATTTGTGAATCTCAAAATATAAAACGGCAAAAAAGGTCTCTGCGGTTGAGCATTCAAGAGCATGTTTTTGTTATGTATTTTTAAGTAAAAGCATCCCAACCATGACTGCCACCGTCCGGACTCGGATCACGATAGTTACTATCCTTATAAAAATTCTTGCAGGTTTTACACTCCCATATACTCCGACTACTTTGATAGAGCCTAATTAGTGTTTTCTCCTTATCGTAACACTGCTGACAGAAGGAACCCTTTTTTCCATCTTTATCATTTAACCAGTAATATGGTGGTTCATAGATTAGATTTTTCTTTACTTCAAAGGCTTCTTCTAGTTCTTTTATTTTTTTGTCTTTGCTAGATATCAATTCCTGAACTTCTGCAAGTTCAATTTTTGCATCGGCTAAAGCACTAACTAATTCCGCTAACTTAAGTTTCATTTCGGCTTTTTCTAATGAGAGATCACTGTCTTTCAGTAACTTAGCTATTTCTGTTGCTGTTTTTACACTACCTAGAATTGCAGTTAATGCGGTAAGATCAGCCATTGTGACTCTCCTTTATATTTATACATAACATTTAAGTATACGTCTTTTTATCAAACCTAAAAGCATCCAATAATACATGCCTTTATATATTATTGGATGCTTTTGGTGAGCGTCTTTTTCAATTTCGAGAATCTAATATTATATGCTTTTGCTGAAATTGCTAACGTTTTTGAGTTTTTTAAGCAAAATGCATCTATTATTATATGCAGGCATATAGCAGTACATGCATTTATCATGACACTATCCTCTTTCCAAGCCCAAATTCTACCGCTTTCCTGTAAATCAATATCCACCCTTAGCTTGTACGTAATTAACATTTAATTTTTTTATTTTTTCAGAAACTGCCATCTCCCCCACCTGATTGAACACGTAGAAAATAATATAACGGGAATTATGTCTGTACGATATGAGCTTAGCAATAATATATGCAAATGCCACAAATTATTCAAGAAAAAATTATTAATAATGTCAAAGGAGATGGGAGTCCTTTGGATTGAATTTAGCTTATAAGCTGTAAGCTATTAGCAATTAGCTAAGAATCTGTAATCCCCCCTTGCCCCCCTTTTTAAAAGGGGGGAATTATAATGTTTGTTTCACCCCCACCCTCCCCCGTCAAGGGGGAGGGAATTTAAAAAACGCTTAGAGCCTCCCCGGGAGAAGAGGGGATTTAATGGATGTAGAAGCTTGTGTTTAAATTTCAGGGATTGTATTGCTGTGGAGATTAAACTTTAATTTAATCTCAGAGCTGTCCAAAATAATGTCGCAAAGGAGACTGGATGCCGAATAAACACAATGACGACTCCTCAAGTATTGCTCTTAGCTGATCTTCAACAATATAAACTTTATAAATCCTTTAAAATGAGAGCAAGCAAAATGAGGTTATATATTTTATCAAATTCGTCGATTCATTGTGTTTTTGAGGTATTCAGTCTCCTGATATTATCTATTTTGGACAGATGTTAATTAATCATTAATATTAGTTAGTTAGGGCACATTTCTTAAGAATAAAGTTTAAGGAAGCTTATAAGTTGTAAGCTATAAGCAATTAGCTAAAATCTGTAATCCCCCCCTAACCCTCCCCCGTCAAGGGGGAGGGGAAAAACGCTTGACAAAAGCATGCGCTTTCAGAGATGACATAGTGGCTTGAAAGCTTATAGCTTAATAGCTTATAGCTTATAGCTTATAGCTTATAGCTGATTGCTGATGGCTGTATATTCTTAAACGGTTTCTGCCAAGAGCATGGAAATGACTTTAGAGACGCCTGCTTCCTCCATGGTTATGCCGTAGAGATAGTCAGCTGATTCCATTGTCCGTCTGTTGTGGGTAATCGTAATGAACTGAATGCCCCTGGCGAGTTCTTTTAATAATTTAAGAAACCTGTCTGTATTGGACTCATCAAGAGGCGCATCAACCTCATCCAGCAAACAGAGCGGGGTGGGTTTTATCATAAATCCTGCAAAAAGCAGGGAGAGCGCTGTTAAGGCTTTCTCACCGCCTGAGAGAAGATTCAGGTTCTGAAGTCTCTTGCCGGGAGGCTGTGCTATAATTTCAATCCCTGCATCCAGAATACTTCCCTCTGTTAGATGCAGCTCTGCCTTGCCTTTTCCAAAAAGAAAGGTGAAGACCTCCTTGAATTTTTCATTCAATGCCTCAAAGGCCTCTGTTAACCGTTTCTGCGATGTCCTGTTTATTTTCCTTATTGTATCCTCTAACGCATCAATTGACTGCAAAAGATCGTTGCTCTGCTTTGTCAGGAATTCATACCTTGTTTTCAGTTCTTCATATTCATCAAGTGTGCCGAGGCTGACATGACCTAATGCCTGGAGTTTTTCCTTAAGCTGTGGAAGATTCCCCTCTTCTTCCGGAGTAACCGTATCAGCTGCTGTATCTGCTGTTTCAATCTCTATAGAGTATGTCTTTTTAGTGTCTTCCTGAAGATAATTGAGCTTCATGGACTGTTCCATTTTTTTCATTTCAACATGGTTGAGTTCACTGCGTATTGCTTCAAGTTCAGAGGCAAATTCCTTCTGCTGCTTTTCTATCAGTACGAGTTCCGCTGTTTTAGACTCGAGGATCTCATTCACATTTGTTGCATCTTTTTGCATTTCACTAACTGACACAATTTTTGATTTAAGAGCATCACCTTTCTCTCCTATCTCCAGTTCCTTGGAAGCAATAGCTTTTTCAATACTGTCGCGTTCATTCAGCAGCTCTTCCTTTTTCCTGTCTATTTCAATGATCGTTGCATGAAGCCTCTCGATCTCCCTTCTGATAGAGGCTATCTTTTCTCTTGTGGATGTCAGGTTGAGCTTCACTTCAGTAAGCTCCGAACGCTTTGTCTCCAGTGACTCCCTTTTATTCGAAATTGTATTCTGGAAATTTAGTATTTTTTCTTCAATCTGTTCCTTTTCACTTTCCAGTGTCCTGCAGTGCACGTCCTTCTTTTCGAGGTTGCTCTTTAAATTGTCCTTTTCCCGATAATCATCATGTATCTCCAGAGAAATATATTCATGTTTTTTCTGCATCCTGATATTTTCTTCTTCCAGATTTGTTATTTTTATTTCCAATTGACTTACATACTTTTCCTGCCCGGATATTTTCCCGTCTATGGAGATGGTATCGTTTTCCAACTTTTCCAGAGCCCCCTTCACGGCACTAACTGAATGCTCGGCTTCCAGTATTTTTTTCTTTTTTATTGCTATCTCTTTTTCAAGTTCCTTTATGAAACGTTTTATCTTCAAGACCCCTTTATCGCTTCCTCCGAAGACCATGCCTGATGGTTCAAGGACATCACCTTCAAGCGTCACAAAATACAGAGGTCTCGTGTTAGAACTGTCAATAGAACTTTCCCACAGAGACAAAGCAGCCTTAAGATTCTCCACTAAAAAAACATCATTCAAAAGCGATGCCGCTACTCTATCGAACCCCTCTCTGACAGAAACAAAACTGATTGCATCACCAATGACCCCCGTTTGTGCATTGATGTTCCTGGCTATCCCGTGAGAAGTAATACTCTTAAGAGGGTGAACCGTTATAAAACCACTCCTCTTTGTATGTTGTTCCTTGATATATTGCAAAGCCCTTGTGATTTCACTATTGTCCTCAACGATAGCTGCACTGAGTTTTTCCCCGAGAACCGCTTCAATGGCAGTTTCATATTCAGGAGGGGTTTCAAATATATCAGCTACCTGACACAATGTCTTGATATTTTCTTCAAGAGAACTCATCTGGCTTTTATCCATTTCCTTGAGTGACTCGAGCTTTGAAGCAGAAGCAGCCAGTTCTTCCCTTTCTCTGTAAAGTGATTCTTCATTTGCAGAGAGTTCCAACTTCCTGTCTCTCATAGTGTTTGCAAAATCTTTTTTTGTTTTCCTTGTTTCCTCAAGTTCTGATTCAATTTTACGTCGTTCATTCTTTGTCTGCTCTAACGCAATATTCAGGGAGGAGATACTGTCATTGAGAGAACTGATGTCCTGCGAACTTTTTTCCGCTTTTCGGCTGATATTTTCTATATTCAATGACAAATGATTAATTTCATTTTTTATGTTGCTTATCTCTTCAGCCTTGTTGAAAAGATTTTTCCTCTGTTCTTCAAGATCATGCTCACGTTCCAAAATCTCTTCTTCCAATCCGAAAAATGCCTTATTTTTGTCCTCCAGGAATTTTTCAAGGCTCGATACCTCATTACCCATATGGACTTCATTATTTTCAATTTCCTTAAGAGAGACGTCCGTATTTTCCCTCTCTGTATTTAGATGTATGTCCTGTGTTTCCAACATACGGTGTCTTTCTCTCAGATTATCACATTCGCTCTTGAACAAGGTTATTTTGCCTTCGTCTTCTGTTGCCTCTTTTTCAAGAGAATAGAGCCTATTCCTGATTTCACCAAGTGACCGTTCATGCTCAACGCACAAACGTTTCTTTTCTTCTATCAACGCCTCAACCGAATGGACATTTACAGAGACTTCTGCCTCCCTTGACTTGAGTGAATTTTCCGTTGATGTGAGATTGGATATTTCATTCTGAAGTGTTTTTACATCTCTTTTTGCAATTTTGACCTCGATGTCTTTTATTTCCTCAAACAATTTCTTGTATCTTTCTGCTTTCTTTGCATGTCTGTCAATGGTATTGATCTGTCTTTTAACTTCAGCAATAATATCCTGCAGCCTTTGAAGGTTTGACTTTGAGGCCTCAAGTTTGTTCATTGCCTCACTTTTTCTCACCTTGTACTTCATTACCCCTGCGACTTCTTCAATCAGAAACCTGCGATCCTGAGGCTTTGAATTGATAATATCACCTATTCTCCCCTGCTCCAGGATTGAATACGCCTTCAATTCAAGCCCTGTATCAAGAAACATGTTCTTAATGTCCTTAAGCCTGCATGGCACCTTATTCATAAGATATTCACTTTCACCTGATCTGTAGAGACGACGGGTTACGGAGATCTCTGTTGTCTCCGTTTCATCATCCTCTGAGCCGTTAGTAGACTTCTTAAGAATATCTGAAAGTACAAGGGTTACTTCTGCCAAGCCCTTTGTTTTTTTCGTTACTGAACCTGAAAAGATGACTTCCTCCATACTGTCGCCTCTCAGGCTCCTGGCACTCTGCTCTCCAAGAACCCATTTAAATGCATCAACAATATTACTTTTACCACATCCGTTGGGACCGACAATAGCGGTGATACCGTGGTGAAAGTTAAAGACTGTTTTTTCAGAAAAGGATTTGAAACCGATTAATTCTATTCTTTCAACACGCATCTCTTATCCTCTTATTTATTTTTCCTATTTCATGTTTTAGTTGATAAATTCAAATTAAATATAAAACTTGCAATTAATATCAAATGCTAAATAGGGTTCAAGGATTCCAGGATTCTAGGGTTCAAGTGGATTATCAATTATAAATGACCAATTAACAATGAATATTTTTTTAAGAAATTTTATACAATTCTTCATTACTCATTGATAATTATTAATTTAACACTTGAATCCTTGACCCCTCGACCCCTTGAATCCTTACATCCATTTCAACTTTTTTACGAAATAACCTCTATTTTTTTATATACTAAATATAGTGATTTCATTCTTTAACTCAACAATATAATGTGTTTTTATTTCAGATACTATATACCATCTCATTATTTCTATCAAGTAGATTTTTTGAGATTATTACGGAGTGAACCTCCCCGCCTACAAGGCGGGGCTTCAAAAAAAAATAATACTTATGTATTCCCCCCCTTTAGCAAAGGGGGGTGAGGGGGGGGATTTGTCGATTTTATAATTATAAAATTCCCCTTATTCCCCTTTTTTCCAAGAGTGGGAGATTTGATAAGGAGAACTTTTCATCCCCGTTTACAAAACAGGGTATTCAAATTCATTTCTTCATAAACTACAGCAGGAATCCAGTTTGATCTGGGAGTCGGGGAATGACAGACAAGTGCATTTTCATTCTCAATGGTTTCCTTTAAGACATGAATATTTGGGTAAAGATAAAAACAAAGAAAGGGACAGATTTCCCGTCCCTTTCTTTCTTAATTTTGTTATGTGTTTATATCTACATTTATATTAAAATCAAATAATTCTATAAAGTCCAAATGTTACTTTCTTCTCTGGTGTTTTGTCCTTTTAAGAAGCTTTCTGTGCTTGTGCTTGCTCATCTTCTTCTTTCGCCATTTTGTAACATTGCCCATTCATTTACCTCCTGTTCATGAAACGCTGCGTCTGGCCAGACTTGTGTTCCAGTCGCTGAACCAACTGCTACAGCTAGGCTCTAACTGCTAAATCTTTTCTCGTAAACATATTATATTCATTTGACTGATGCATGAAAGTTTCAAGTTGAATATCGGAACATGTTGCTTCTGATCCATCATACGCGATGCTAAGACACGGAATACCTGTATCCTGCTTAAGTCCCTTTAATAATGCGCTTACGATCGTTCCAGGCATGCAGCCAAAAGGCATTGCACTAATTATACCAGATGCGCCTTTTTTTACAAAGTCTATTGCCTTGCCC
Organism: uncultured Nitrospiraceae bacterium; assembly: GCA_964347155.1. Taxonomy (GTDB): domain Bacteria; phylum Nitrospirota; class Thermodesulfovibrionia; order UBA6902; family UBA6902; genus CAYFXR01. The sequence continues at coordinate 12,232 of CAYFXR010000125.1, forward strand.
ATACTTAAAACTGCTTCACCTTCAAAAGAATCATCGAGGTAAGGCGATGCATTTTTCAGTATTTCCACAGTAGTCGGCTCTTTCAGTGTCCTTAGGAATCCCTTAAACGGTTTAGAAAATTCATGTTCTATTTTATTTTGAATATATCTTGTGATAACAGTACTCATCATATCCTTCGTAACTTTTTTAGAAAATAAATTACTTCTCAGTCTAATCCAGGATTTGCGAAACGCCATGAGATTTACGTAATACAGCCACTCTTCAACCGGTGCAAGCCACACTTCACCACCCAATGCCTCAACTTTTTTAATAATATCTTCATTTGCAAAGACATTGTGTCTGACGAATATTTCTCCAATAATCCCTACAAGGGGCTTTTTCCCTTTACTTTTCGGTATTTTTGAAAAAGACGTTTTTATTTCATTTAAGATCTCAGACAAATTGCCGTTACTTCCCTGAAGCATCATATAGATCTTTGAGAGATATTCCCCATAAAGAGTGTCAGACTCTCCTTTGTGAATCTCATAAGGTCTTGTTTCATGCAGGCATTTCATGAGCAGTTCTATTGCAACAATGCCTTTCCATGCATGTTTTGTAAAATCGTTTCCAACTATACCAAGTTCATTGTAAAAAGATTCATCCTGATTCGGTGAATATATGGGAACATGGGGAAATCCTATCTCGTCAAGTACAAGTCTGTGGAGAATATTGTATTGCCCAAAACGACATGGTCCAGCGCCTGACGGCATAAAAAATACAGCCTTTTTAGAATTAAAATCACGTGAAAAGGTCTTCTTCACCATATCGCCGGTCGTAATAGCACATGGATAACATTCCTTCCCGGATACATAACGTCTTCCTATCTTTACAGTCTCTATGTTGGAAAGATCCATTACCTCAGCTTCAAGGCCGCATATTTTAAAAGCCGCTGCAATCCCGAACACATGATCTGACATCCTCGGTATATAGACAATTTTATTACGGTTCCCCTTGCTCAATGATAACGGTCTTATCTTCATTGGCAAACTTACAGGGATATCTCTCCTGCTGTTTATACTGTCAAGAAATGCCTCACATCTTGTTATCACTCCTGCATCCGCACTATGCTCGTCTATTTCAATCATAAGGAATGGTTTCTTAGCCATGGATTGTTCAAAAAATCTCTGTATGAATGAATCAGGGCCGCAAGAAAAATTTCCTATATAAAGGGCAAAAAGTTTAGGATTATCTCTGATTATTTCTGCCGCACTCAAAATGCTCTGGCCCGATCTCCAGTACATATTAGTCCAATTGCTGGAGATATTAACTGCTTCCAGCGGAAGGTAGTCCATAGGAATTGAAAAAACACCAAGAGCTGCTAATTTTTTGGGAATTTCAAGGTTTATTCCGGAATCAAATGCATTATAAGATCGTCCTACTATCACAACTGTTTTCCCGGACAGATTCTCTAAAATCTCCCTGCCGCGTTTCTTTACTGTTGAGGAAAATTCCTTCTGCACCTCTTCAGCCTTTTTGAAAGCGTGTTTAATGGCAGATTTTGATATATGAAAAGGTCTCAAGGAATAGTAAATTTGTTTTATAAGATATTCCATGCCGCGTTCAAAATTTATTATTGGTTTCAGAAGATGTATTTTCCCGAAGGTATGAGCCGATTGCTGGTTCATACCAAAGGCTATGCTCGCCACATAGGGCATTGTCTGGGCATAGGGGCAGGCAAAACTTCGCATTGATTTACTGTCCGGATTAAAATTTATAAAACTTGGCAGAAAAATAGCATCAACATTTTTATCCATTAAATCTTTAATATGACCATGCGCTATCTTGTGGGGGAGACAGCTTTCAGAAATAATATTTTCGATTCCTTTGTTTATAATTTGCCTGTTGGTATTGCTGGATAGTTCAACCTCAAATCCAAGTTCCCAGAGCAGTGTACTCCAGAACGGCAGAAAATCGTGGAAAAAGAAAATCCTCGGTATGCCGATCCGATACGTATCTCGCCCATTATTTGATGACTGCTGATTCTTAAACCTCTCTAAATACGCATTATGAAATTTTATAAGCAGTTCTTCCCGCTCAGCAAACAAATCAGGAATATTTTTATCTGAGAGCCCTTTATTTTTGCGTTTAATATCATATTTCTCACATCTGCTTCCGTAGTAAAGAGGATCTTTTTCTCCGTCAACCTTAACCCTGTTTATCTCGCATATATTGTCACAGCCTTTACACTCAAAAGACTTGATTTCATAATTTCTTTTAGAAAGGTCAAAACCCTTGAAAGAGGATTCGGCTGACCGCTGAATGCTGAGTGCTTTCATATGTCTCTTTACTATTATTGCCATACCTATAGCTCCGGTTACATCATGATGTGGCGGTACAATAATTTTTTTATCAAGATAATTTTCAAATGCAGCGATAACAGACTTATTAAATGCGACTCCTCCCTGAAAAAATATCTTCTTGCCGATTGCCTTGTCACCGACAACTCTGTTGATATAATTCTGAACTATTGAGTAAGCAAGTCCGGCAACAAGGTCCTCTTTTGACGCTCCCCTCTGCTGTCTGGACAAAAGCGAATTTTCCATAAATACGGTACATCTCTCACCAAGGGTGCACGGCCTCCGGGATTTAAATGCAAGATTACCGAATTCTTCTTTCACTGCTATATCAAGTTTTTCAGCCTGCTCTTCTAGAAATGAACCGGTGCCGGCTGCACAAGCCTTATTCATTTCGAAATCAACAATAATACCGTCTTTTATCGATATATACTTTGAATCCTGTCCACCAATTTCAAAGACTGTATCAACCTGAGGATCTATCTCTATTGCAGCCTGTGCCTGAGCAGTAATCTCATTTTTGACAATATCAGCCCCGACAAAATCAGCAATCATATATCGACCTGAACCCGTAGTCGCGACCCCCAAAATATTTACTCTATCGCCTATTTCATTTCCAATTTCATCGAGCCCCTTTTTAACCGCCTCAATCGGCCTTCCCGCTGTCATCAAATATCGCTTTGCAAGGACTCTGTCATTTTCATCAATAACTGCAAGATTCGTACTTATTGAGCCAACGTCTATACCGAGATATGCATTGACTTTCTCTTTTGTTTCCAGTTTATGGATGTAATATGAAACACTGTGCTTTTTTTCAAATTCTTCACTATCCTCACAAAGGGCCCTGTGTCCATTACCTTCATCTTTCAGAGATGTAATAAATTTCTTTAAATCTTCGATATCAAATGGAGAAGCGATACCCTCTTCCATATCTTTAAGGATCGCACCTATTGCCGGCATTATTGCAAAATGCTCCGGTATCACAAGGTTATTCACAGACAGCACTTCTCTAAATGCCCTTATTAAGCCTCTATTGGCAGCTACCCCTCCCTGAAAACTTATCGGTTCGGGAAGTTCCATATTCTTACAGATACTCCCCTTGAAATTTCTTGCAACTGCAAAACAAAGTCCTGCAACAATGTCCTCCAGGGGAGAGGCTATTTGCTGAAGGTGAATCATATCTGATTTTGCAAAGACACTGCAACGGCCAGCTATACGTGGAGGTTTTTTTGATTTCAGGGCAATTTCACCAAATTCTTCGATACTGAGATAAAGCCTTTCAGCCTGTTGATCAAGAAAAGAGCCGGTGCCCGCTGCACATACAGAGTTCATGGAGAACTCCTTTACCATCCCCTTCTCAAGCAGAATAAGTTTTGAATCCTCGCCGCCCATCTCAACAACGGTTCTTACATCGGGGTAGAGTCTTTTTGTGGAATAACTGAGCGCAACGACTTCATTTACAGGTTGTATGCCAAATGCCCGAGCAATGAGTTTGCCTGCGGAACCGGTAACACTCAGATACGAGTCAGTATACAAATCCCTTAAAAGTTCATATGACGTGATAAGTGGATTACCTTTATGGCGCACGTACTTGGTTTCAAGGATATTGCCCTGATTATCTAAAACCGCGTACTTAACGCTTACAGAGCCTGCATCGATTCCTATGTATCTCTTCACCTTTTTACTTCCTCACTTCTTTAAAGATTTCTTCAATCTCTTTTCAACAGATTTTACTTTCGATTCTATTCTGTTAGGTTTTCCTTTTCTATCATCAATTGATATTGTTGTGACTACCCTTTCTCCACCTTTCAATACTGCATGGTGACATTTTTTTATCAGCCTTGTGACATCATCCCACTTGCCTTCAACTACTGTGCCCATGGGATTGATTTTATATGATAATCCACTATTGTCAACAATTTTCAGAACCTTTGCAATATCGTCTCCAATACTTGAGCCCTTTCCGACTGGAATAATACTAAATTCTGCAAGCATGTTTACACCCCCTTTTTACTTTAATTACTTATAACCTAAACTATCATGCCCCTCATGGACATCACGAAGAACGAAAATGTCCTTCTTTGTCATTCCCCGACTTGACCTGTACCATCTGGTTCAGGGCAAGTCGGGCAATCCAGAGGAAAAAAACTGGATTCCCGTTTACACGTAAACGACATTTTTGAATTAAATTGAGCGATTAAATTTCATAAAGATGTGCGAGGCAGGCGAAAGACTAAATATAGCAGTAAGACAATTCCAATATCCAATCGTATTATGAATTTTTGAACCTGCATCGCATATCTATCTAATATAAGAATCGCTCAATTTAGGTTATAAATAATTTATAAAGATTTTTCAAGAGAAATTTTATTCTTTCAAGATTGTTGAATATAAATCTTTTTCATAATCAATCACGCCCTTAATTTTTACTACTTTCCATTCATAAACTGATTTATCAAGATACACTTCTATATCCTGTGGACCTTCTGCATCACCTACAAGATATCCCCTGTTGTTTCCATCTGATGCAATAATGCTTACCTTAAGATACGTAGTGGCCTCTTTCTCATCAATAGCAATATTCATTATACCTACTGAAATATCAAAATCATCAAACCGTCTAAAAGCCAATTCCGCTCTCTTTTTCATTTGTAAATAGGTGCCCCCATATTCATCATGATAATTAAAAGAAATATATTCCATCAGACCCGCAATATCCTCCATGATTACTGCTTCCCTGCAGTTATGAATGATTTTCTTTATGCGTTTTTTTTCTGACGGTAATAACACGATGGCTAAAACAATAACAAAAATTGGAATAAAAATATAGCCATAACGTTTCATGTTAAACAGACGTTTTTATTCTGAGAGCCGGTCTAAACACTATTCTTTTGTTTTTGCCTCTGCCCTCTGAGCAACAATCTTCTGGGCCAGATGAGAAGGAATTTCTTCATAATGTGATGCTTCCATAGTATAGGTACCGCGCCCGCTCGTGAGTGAATTGAGTTGATTGGCATAGGTAAGCATTTCCGCCATAGGCACTAATGCAGCAACCTTCTGATCTCCGCCTGATAATGCCTCAACACCCTGCACTTTACCGCGCTTGGAATTTAAGTCCCCGATTACATTTCCCAGAAATTCTTCCGGGGTATTAACTTCCACTTTTATTACTGGTTCCAGAAGAACGACTTTTGCGTTCTGTGCTGCTTTTTGCAAAGCCATGGAACCGGCGATTTTAAATGCCATTTCCGAGGAATCAACCGAATGATATGAACCATCATAAAGTGTAGCCTTCATATCAATAACGGGGTAACCTGCAATCAATCCTTCCTTCATTTTTTCGATAATGCCTTTTTCCACTGCAGGGATATACTGTCTTGGTATTACGCCCCCCACGATCTTATCAACAAATTCAAATCCTGTTCCCCTTGGTAAGGGCTCGATTTTTATCCAGCAGTCACCATACTGACCTCTCCCTCCAGACTGCTTCTTGTATTTTCCCTGAGCACTCGATGAAGCCTTAATGGTTTCTCTATAAGGAATTTTAGGGGTTTTCATTTCAACCTCAACTCCGAATTTTCTCTTTAATTTTTCGAGAGTAACCTCAAGGTGCATCTGTCCCGTTCCACCGAGTATTATTTCCTTTGATTCGGTATCCCTATGAAATTTCAAAGAAGGATCTTCTTCAAGCAGTCTCTGCAACCCTGCGCTGACCTTTTCCTCATCACCCCTTGATTTCGGTGCAATCGCATATGAGATCATCGGATCAGAAAATTGAATCGGATCAAAAAGGATCGGGTTTCCAGAGTCCGTAAGCGTATCACCTGTCTGTGTCTCTTTTAATTTTGCACACGCTGCAATCTCTCCCGGACCTACATCCTTAACTGGCACCTGTTTCTTGCCGACAAGATAAAATACATTTCCAATCTTTTCCTTACTCTCACGAGTGGCATTGTATACCGTTGAGTCAGCCTTCAATACTCCCGAATACACTCTAAAAAGGGTAAGCTTGCCCGCAAATGGGTCTGCAATGGTTTTAAACACACGCGCTGAGAGATGTTCGTTTCTATTTGGATTTCTGTCAGTCTCTTCTCCGGTTTTCGGGTTTTTTCCCTTTATCGGAGTTTTGTTTGCCCTTTCAACAGGTGAAGGAAGACAAAGTAACACACTATCGAGAAGTTGCTGAACGCCTATATTTTTGGCAGCAGAACCACATACAACTGGAATAAATGCACCTCCTATTGAACATTCTTTAATCACATTATTAATCTCCTCATCTGAGGGATCAGTGCCCTCCAGATATTTTTCAAGCAGTGCATCATCAGACTCTGCCACTTTCTCGACCAGCTTTTTTCTGTAATCCTCAGCATCTGCTCTAAGGACATCAGGGATATCGGTCTCCGATATGTTACCGTCCTGGTATTTGACAGCCTTCATTTTTATGACGTCAATAATACCTTCAAGACTGCTTTCCGACCCCATTGGGATGTTTAGAGGAATGGCAGGAAATCCATAAGCCTTTTCAATGGATTCAACTGCATTTTGAAAGTTTGCATTTTCCCTGTCCATTTTATTTACAAAGACAATTCTGGGGACATCATATTTGTCTGCAAACTGCCAGATTTTACCTGTCTCTGCCTTAACGCCTGATAATGCACTTACAATTACAATTGCACCGTCTATTGCGCTGAGACAGCATTTCGTATCCTCAAGAAAATTGATATAACCGGGGGTATCAAGAATATTTATCCTATATCCACTCCAGTCACAGAATGACATTGCAGAAGAAATTGAGATCTTGCGCTCTATCTCCTCGGTTTCAAAATCAGTTACGGTGTTACCGTCTTCAATATTCCCTAACCTGTTTGTTGCCTTTGTATCAAAAAGCATGGCCTCAACAAGTGATGTCTTACCTGCACCACCATGAGCAATTACTGCAACATTCCTGATTTTTTCAATATTAAAACTCATACATTATCCTCCCTGTTTTCAAAAATCATAAATTCAAAATCCAGAACCTCACATACAATCACGTCCAAATGTCAAAGAAAAAAATAGGATCCTCAGGGTTCAATGAACGATCTTCTCAATAACCGGTTTGTATTCAGTTTTCGTCTCTGTCTTTTTGGCCCATATTCTTATTCCCAATAAGGATATTATAAGCGCAGCAAAACCCAGAATAGCGGCAACAAGGTCTGAGTTAGCTTTTTTAAAATATTCTTCACCAATGTTTTTACCAAGTATTGCTCCAGCGATAAAAATGACTAATGGCATGCCATAAACCATTATTGACCCTTTAAGGTACGTTTGTGGTTTTACGGAAACCTGTACAGTCTGTCCCTTTTTGGCCCGGATAGGGTTCAAAGCTTCTATCTCCATTCCCTCTTCTGTAGACGTACACGCCCCCTTCACTGCACAACCATCACATATACCCCTTTTTTGTACAACCACCTTTGCCAAAATGCCATCTGTTTTTGTTACGACACCTATTTCTTCTATCATAATTAAAAGCTATTGGCTGTGAGCAATTAGCAATCAGCTTTTACAAAAGACTTATATCTTTTAGCTTATGGCTAAGAGCTAACTGCTGATAGCTCTTTTTTTATCCCCTCAACAGTTTATATTCAATACTGTCTACAAGCGCCTGCCAGGATGCTTCAATTATATTCTCCGACACACCAACCGTTCCCCATTTATGTTTACTATCGCCGGATTCCACAAGGACTCTTACATTTGTAGATGTTCCTCTCCCTGCAGTTAGTACTCTCACTTTATAATCTATAAGAGAAACTTCCTTTAGTTGTGGATAAAATTTCTCAAGGGCTTTTCTTAACGCATTATCAAGGGCATTAACGGGTCCATTGCCTTCAGAAGCGGTATGTTCAACGCCGTGAGGGGTCGTAACCATTATCGTCGCTTCGCTTATCGGCTCTTCTCCTTCTTTTCTCTTTTCAATAATTACCCTGAATCCTTTCAGGTCAAAAAATTTCCTGTAGTGCCCGAACATCTTTTTAATCAACAGCTCAAGCGACGCTTCCGCACCCTCAAACTGAAACCCCTGATTCTCAAGATCTTTTAAATCTTTGACTATTTGATTTACCTTGGGTGAATCAGGATCAATATTCAATTTAAAGTCCCTTATCTTTCTTATGATATTACTCTTGCCACCAAGGTCAGATACGAGAACCCTCTGGTAATTTCCAACTAGACCAGGTCTGATATGTTCGTACGTCTCCGGATGCCTTTCAATGGCACTCACATGAATACCGCCTTTATGGGCAAAGGCACTATCTCCTATATATGGCTGTCTCTTGAAGTGTCTGAGGTTGGCTATCTCTGTTACAAATCGTGAAATATCTTTTAATTTTTTTAATTTACTTTCAGTTATGCAACTGTACTTAAGTTTTAACCTTATGTTTGGGATAACAGAAATCAGGTTGGCATTTCCACATCTTTCACCCAAACCGTTTATTGTACCCTGAACCTGTGATACACCTGCTTCGACAGCAACAATGGAATTGGCTACAGCACATTCCGTATCGTTGTGAGCATGGATACCAAGGGGCGTTTTAAATGTTCCAACAACATCTTTCACAATTTTCTCAATCTCATTAGGTAAGGTTCCCCCGTTTGTATCACAAAGCACCAGACAATCCGCACCTGCTGAAACTGCAGACTCAAGGGTTTTCAAGGCATATTTACTGTTTGCCTTATAACCATCAAAAAAATGCTCTGCATCAAAAAATACCTGTGGGATCCGCTTTTTCAGATAGTAAATGGTGTTGTAAATTAATTCTAGATTTGTCTCCAGTGAAACCCTCAAGGCTTCTCTGACATGAAAGTCCCAGGTTTTTCCTACTATGGTTGCCACTTGTGTCTTGGCTGTAAGAAGTGCCTTTATACTCGGGTCTTTATTGACTTTAAGTGATGCCCTGTGTGTAGAACCGAAAGCAGTGATTTTGGAATTCTTTAATTTAAGGTCTTTTGCTTTCTTGAAGAATTCAGCATCTCTAGGATTCGCTCCTGGCCAGCCACCTTCAATATAATGAATGCCTAATTCATCAAGTTTCTCTGCTATGCGGATTTTATCTTCAACGGAAAATGAGACATCCTCTGACTGGGCACCGTCACGCAGGGTAGTATCATAAATTTCTATTTTGCGCATATTCTCATCTCTTTTCCACATAAATTGAGCAGTTTAATTTCATTAAGATGTGCAAGGCAGGTGAAAAAATTGAATTTCTGAACCTGCATTGCACATCTATCTATATAATTATCGCTCAATTTAAGTTTTATATATTTTTACTATGCAAATTTCAAGATTAATGTCAAATGACAAAACTCAAATCAACTATTACATAGGATTCTACAACGTAAAGTCCCGATGGGCGTAAAGCCCCGTTGGGGCAACGCCCCTATTCGGGGGACAACGTCCCCGACCCCTCGACTCCTTGAACCCTTTTTTTATTGATTTGGCATCTTGATTCTATCATGTATACATGAACACATTAAATTAAAATTTATACTTTTGCAAGATTAAATGATTTGTGCAACGCTCTCACTGCTGTCTCAGTATCCTTAACGTCTATCACGCATGATATCTTGATCTCTGACGTACTGATCATCATGATATTAACATCCTCTTTTGAAAGAGTTTCAAACATCTGAGCAGCAACACCAAAATGAGACTGCATGCCAACTCCTACTATCGAAACTTTTGCAACATCGGCATTCATATTAACACCCCTGTTTCCAAGCTTTTCTGATACCTTTTGTGTAATCTCAAATGCCTTTTTGCCGTCTGTCTTTGATACGGTAAAAGAAATGTCTGTTGCCTGATCTTCACTGCTTATATTCTGGACAATCATATCAACGTTTATATTTGATCCGGCAACGGCGTTAAAAAGTATAGCTGCTATCCCTGGCCTGTCAGGTACTCCCATAATGGTAATTCTTACCTGGTTTTTATCATGAGTAACTCCAGTGACAACCACTTTTTCCATATCTCTATCCTCCTTTGTAACGAGCGTTCCGGGATTTTGATTAAAACTTGAACGGACTATCAAAGGTACATTGTACTTTTTCGCAAATTCAACAGACCGGCCGTGCAGAACCTTTGCGCCCAGACTCGCCATCTCGAGCATTTCATCATAAGATATTTTATCCATTTTTCTGGCATCTGATACTATTCTGGGGTCAGCTGTGAATACTCCTTCAACATCTGTATATATTTCACATATATCTGCCATGAGTGCAGCAGCAATTGCAACAGCCGTTGTATCAGAACCACCCCTGCCAAGTGTGGTAACATCTGAAAATTCGTCAATCCCCTGGAACCCTGCAACAACGGGAATCTTGCCTTCATCCAAAGCAATGCTGAGCCTGCTCGCTTCGATACTTTCAATCATGGCCTTGGTGTGTGAACTGTCTGTAAAAATGCCCACCTGTCTTCCGGTAAGGCTCACTGCCTTATATCCAAGTTCCTGGATTGCCATAGCAGTAAGGGCACTGGTCACTCTTTCACCCGATGAAAGCAGCAGGTCCATTTCCCTTTCATCCGGTCTATCAGTTACATCATGAGCCAGACTCACAAGCTTGTCTGTTTCTCCAGCCATAGCAGAAACAACAACAATAACTTTATTACCCTGGTTAGCGGTTGAAACAGCCCTCTCAGCTACAGCTTTTATTCTTTCCGTATTTGCAACGGATGTGCCACCGTATTTTTGTACGATTAACGCCAAAACCTGTCCCTCACTTTATTATTCTATAATGTAAAACAACAAGATTCATATCAATTTAAGAAGTTGTCTGCTTTATTTTCCCATTATAAAATAATCCATCAACTTATATCCTTTTTCAAAAATGCAAATGTTTCTCATTCTGCAAATATTCTCCGAATAAGATCTGACCTTTTTCTTAGAATCCTTTGAGAGATTATCTTTTCTGTATATTACAAACGGAACGGGTTCTTCTGTATGAGTTCTTACCCTTATTGGAGTTGCGTGATCCGGCAATAGCAATATACTAAAAGCCTTGAATGTTTTCACGCCGTTTATTATGGTTCCCACTACCTTTGAGTCAAAATCCTCGATTGCCTGTATTTTGGTTTTGATATCTCCGTTATGTCCTGCCTCATCGGGTGCTTCAACGTGTACGTACACTATGTCATGCGTCTTGAGAGTTCTCAAGGCTGCTCTCGCTTTTCCTATATAATTAGTATCGATATAACCTGTGGCTCCTTTGACATTCAATATATCAAAGCCAGCACAAATACCAAGACCTTTTGTTAGATCAACAGCTGATATAAGCGCTCCTTTGAGATTATACTTACTTTTAAACTTTGGGATGGACAGTTTCTTCCCCTGTCCCCAAAACCAGATACTGTTTGCCGGAGATAAACCCTTTCTTACTCTCCTCCTGTTTACAGTATGTGACAACAGGATTTCTGTTGACGTGCTCATCAATGTTTTCAGAACGTTTTCTCCCTTTCCTTTCGGTAAATAATTTCCGATTTTCTTTCCTGTAATATCATGAGGCGGTGTGCATTGTATCTTTTCTTTTCCATTTTTCCAGACCATGAGGTGGCGGTAACTCATCCCGGGATAAAAAGTAAATTCCTTATTACCAAGTTTCTCATTTACGTCCTCGATAAGACGTTTTGCTTCCTTATTGGAAATATGACCTGCACTATAATCCTGCATAACAGCAGTATTTCTGTTAGCAGTAGTAAATTTTAGCGTTACGAGATTACATCTGAAAGCAACGTCTCTGGAATCCAGTTTCACTCCCCTGTATTCTGCCTCAATTGGTGCCCTTCCGCTGTAATATCTGGCCGGGTCGTAGCCAAGAATGGAAAGGTTTGCAACATCCGAGCCTGGATCAAATCCCTGAGGAATGGTCCTTATTTTTCCGATTACGCCCTCTGCTGCAAGCCAATCCATATAAGGAGTATATGCCTTCTGTAAGCAGGTTCTATATCCAAGTTCTTTTAATGGCCTGTCGGCCATTCCATCACCTATGAGAATAATGTATTTCATATTTATTGACCTAGCGGTTTTGTTTATTAAGTATATACAAAATAAAGATTATATTAACTCTTCTGCTTTAAAAAAGGAAGACTTTTACAGGCCATGAGAATCCAGTTTTTCAAAAACACATCTCTTGACATATTGGAATCATTTCATTACACTGCTATCCAAAATAATTTCAAACCATGGAAGCTGGACGCCTAACAAATACAATGACGACACCGATACTCCGGGGAGGGTTGCTATGAAGAAGATATCAACATTAATTATTCTGGGAATAATTATTTTTGTAGTCATATTTGTATTCGGAGCTAATATTTACTATTCCTACCCTGAAAATTGTTCCAACTGTCATGAAATGAAAAAAGATTTCATTGCCTGGAAGGCATCAGCCCACAGCTCCGTGAATTGCTCTGAATGCCACTATAAACAAGGTATTACAGGCTATATTTCAACAAAGGTAAGATCCGCCGGCAGAGTCATTACCCACTTTACAAGGGTACCTGCCAGGATTGAAGCGGTTGTGCTAAAAGAAAAATGCTTGGGCTGTCATACGCAAATCAAGAAGCTAAATGCAGTTAGCAGGTTTGCTTCCCTTGTTGATTCTCACGCAATCCATCTCGACAAAGGTTATCAATGTACTGATTGTCATGAAAAGGTAGTGCATGTTAAGTATTTCATGGAAAAGAATATCCCGGAGATGAGAGCTTGCATAGATTGTCATGAGAAGGAAAAGGCCTCCATAAAATGCGCTGCCTGCCATTATGGTACGGATAACCATATTATGCACATTGAAGAGTCGGGAGGATACAAACTGAAAAAAGGTGAGGACTGTTCAGTCTGTCATACAGATGAGAAAGAAAGCAAAACAAATCACAAAAAGGCCATGGAGAATATCGGTGGTTATATAAATATCACTACCTGCATGAAGTGCCATGTCCGTGCTGACAAAGAATTAGAAGGCGGGGTTCATTCCACGCTTAAGACACCTGTTCCCCATGTAATTGGCATCTCTGGAGAGCAAGGGATGATAACACGTTTCTGCCCGCTCTGCGGCTCGAATATGTTGATAAACTGGGCAGGACAATTGAAGGACTGGGAAGGCAATGTAAGATCTGCAGGGTGCGGCAAGTGCCATATCGGAGGAAGCGGTTTGCCCAGTGAGAAGCTGAGTTCACCTATAGATTGTTTGATATGCCATGCAGAAAAATATGATATGGATAAAAAAGCTGTTATTAAGACCGCGTCAGGATACAAGTGGACACAGGATGACAGTGTTGATACCGCCAATACAGTGGGCAAGACCACTGTGGTGAGTTGTATGCGCTGCCATGAAGAAAACTTTTATGGAAAGAGGGGAACTCCTTTTAGTACAGAAAGTGAACAGGATGTCCACGCGATACTGGGAATGACGTGTTCAGACTGTCACGTCACTATCAGCCACAGATTTGCAAAGGGCTACAATGTAACTGATATGTGGGCCAACGATCTGCCTCAGATTACAGTATCCTGTGCCTCCTGCCACATTGATCATAAGCACAGAAAAGAGGAGATTAATCTCCACCTGAAAAATATGGCCTGCGAGTCATGTCATATAGGCAAGATCGGGGGCGTATTTTTCAGGGATTGGACACGCCCTGTTGATCCGGACAAAGACGGCATTTATGAAGCCTATACAGAGAAGAAAAAAGAAATGTATCCTGAGTTTGCATGGTTCAATGGCAAAGTAAAGGCAAACACGATGCCTGTTGGAGCTAAGGGCGATGGCAAGATATTTCCTTTCAAGATTATAAAAACCGTGATACCTTTTGATGCCGCGGAGAAGAAACCCCTGCCGATGAAGCTCGGTTCCTTTTTCAGTACCGGTGATGTTGTTAAGTCTATAAATGCTGGCACAAAAGCTCTTGGACAAAGCTGGAGCGGCAAGTGGATTTCAAAGGAATTTCCGCCTCGGGGGATGTTTACACAGGTCAGCCATGCCACGGATCCAGATGGTTTATCGTGTAACCTGTGCCATACAAAAGAAGGGATAATGGACTTCAAGGCCCTCGGTTATACAAATGAGGAGGTAAAAAAACTGGAAAAGTCCCTTTAAGAGGGAAGGCTCGAGGTCAGAGGATGGCTTGCTTTCAGCCATTGGAACAGAGTTCTCTATGAATAAAAAAAATTTTAAAATAAAAAAGGTCTATAATAATGGGCAAAGAAATAGAAAATACGCTTTATAGAAACATCATGGCTGCCTTCCTTATTTTGATCATGCATGTCCTGTTGATCGGGGGCATAGGCCTTTTGATCATTTTCTTCTATGGAATCATGAACCATATGGTATGGATGGTTCTTGGTACAACATGCTTGACGCTAGGTGGGTATTGGTTCTATAGACGCATAAAATCAGACGGAAGAGTGCTTAAGAATATGGCAGGGGATAATTTAAAAGGAAAGATTGTCGAGATAAGCTTTTTAAAAGGTGTTGCAACCTTTAAAATCAGTGACTCACAAGTCAATCAAAGTATAGATAATGATTCTTTAAATCGCTGCAAGCAATTGCCCGCTCCGGATTTTGAAAATATTCAAAACCTCGCAGAACTAGCCCGGCTGTATGAAAAAAAATTAATTACATTTGATGAATATAACAAAGTCAAGCAAAAGATCTTACAACAGTAGCAGCTATATGCAGCACCCTCTCAGGACGTCCTCTACTGATGAAACATCCGCTTTTGCCTTGATGGGAGTTTTTGATAATTGAATTGCATTATCTGGATCCTTTAATCCATGCCCTGTAAGAGTGCACACAATACTGTCCCCTTGAAAAAAGAAATTCTGACGAGACAACTTTATCACTCCTGCCAGAGATGATGCAGAAGCAGGCTCGCAAAAGATCCCTTCCCTTGCTGCAATGAATTTGTAGGCTTCAATAATTTCATCATCTGTAACAACATCTATTCTGCCCCCGGATTCATCTCTTGCAGCAACAGCTCCTTTCCAGCTCGCAGGATTGCCGATCCTTATAGCGGTGGCAATTGTTTCAGGATTCTCAACGGGTCTGCCAAGTACGATAGGCGCTGCGCCTGAAGCCTGGAATCCGAGCATCTTCGGTAAGGTTTCAATCTTTCCTGCTGCATTATACTCCTTATATCCTTTCCAGTATGCAGTTATATTGCCGGCATTTCCTACAGGAAGAGAATGGTATGCAGGTGCGCTACCGATTTGATCACAAACCTCAAAAGCTGCTGTCTTTTGACCTTGTATCCTGAAAGGATTTATGGAATTCACAAAGGCAAAGGGATATTTTTCTACAAGTTCTTTGACAATTCTTAAAGCATCATCAAAGTTTCCTTCAATCTGAATTACCATTGCTCCGTGTATCATTGCCTGAGCAAGTTTACCCATAGCAATTTGGCCTTCAGGTATAAGGACTATCGCTCCCAGCTTAGCTCTTGCAGCATATGCGGCAGCAGATGCTGATGTATTCCCTGTCGAAGCACAGATAACCGCCCTTGATTTTTCTTCTACAGCTTTAGATATGGCCAGCGTCATTCCGCGGTCTTTGAATGATCCGCTTGGATTGGCTCCCTCATATTTGAAATACAGATTAATTTCTTCTTTAACTATCTCATTGATATGTGAAGCCTTTATTAAAGGAGTATTTCCCTCATTGAGGGTAATAATCGGTGTTTGATCAGTTACAGGCAGAAAATTTCTATATTGATTAATCAATCCATGCCACGATTCCATAATTATTCCAGTATATCACCTTCTACAAGCTCCACATCAACACCTTGCTGCTTCAGAGACTCTATCCCTTTTTTTACATTTTCATCCGAACCATCAAGCTCGAGTACCATTTCTCCGACTGTCTCGGTAACTCTTGCCCTTCTGATATTAGGTATCACGTCGTATTTTTTTGCCATAGTAAAAATCACCGGTTCTTTTATCAGATGCTGCGGAAAGGTTAGTTTTACCCTGGTCTTCATTCCTGTCCCCCTTCTTTATTAGAAAATAGAGATAGTAAATCAGAAATTTTTTTATTCATGTCTCTCCTTCTTTTGGTTATATTTTCTCCATATCCACTCCACCTGCAATGGCAGGGACTATAGAAACTTCATCACCATCATTGACTTCTGTCTCCTCGTTTTTCTTAAACCTGACATCTTCCTCGTTAACATACACATTGACAAACCGTCTCAATTTACCTCCTTCAGATATTCTTTCTCCAATCCCTGGATATTTTTTATCTAAACTCTCAATAAGTGAAATTATCGTGCCCGGATCACCTTCTACTTCTTCTTTTCCTTTAGTTAATCTCTGAAGTGGTACCGGAATTTTTACCTTCACTGGCATCTATATTCCTCCTTTATGACTTAAAAATAATGTTTACTCTCTGTTGATCTTTTCTAAAGCCTCTTCAAATGCTTTCATGTTGGGATTAATATGATAAGGCTCAATCGTATGCCCCATTATGGCCTCTTTTGTCTTAAGACCATTTCCTGTGATACAAAGTACTGTTAATGCATCCTTATTAATGTAACCATCTTTTATAAGTTTTATTGCTGAAGCAAGAGTAACACCACCGGCTGTTTCCGAAAAAATTCCTTCAGTCTTTGCAAGGAGTTTTATTGCATCTATGATCTCATTGTCTGAAACATCCTCTCCATATCCCCCACTTTCATTAATCACCTGAGTTGCATAGAATCCGTCAGCAGGATTTCCTATTGCAAGAGATTTGGCTATTGTATCGGGCTTCACCGGTTTTATCACATCAACACCTTTTTTAATAGCTGTAACTATCGGTGAGCATCCGGTAGCCTGAGCAGAAAATACCTTGGTATGCATTTCTTCAATAAGGCCAATCTGTTTCATCTCTTTAAAACTCTTCCATATCTTCGTCATTAATGAACCACTTGCACATGGCACAACCACAGCATCAGGGGCCCGCCATCCAAGCTGCTCAACAATTTCATATCCATGTGTCTTTGATCCTTCTGCATAAAAGGGTCTGATATTGATATTTACAAAAGCCCATCGGTATTTATTCGCAACTTCACTGCATAACCTGTTCACGTCATCATAATTACCATTAACAGCTATAAGATTCGGTTCATATGCCAGTGAAGCGACTATTTTGCTCCTTTCAAGACTTGCAGGTATAAAAATGAATCTTCTAAAACCTCCTGCTGCACCGTGAGCAGCAACAGAATGTGCAAGATTACCGGTAGAAGCACATGCAACGGTATCAAAGTCGAATTCTCTGGCCTTTGAAAGTGCAACTGCTACTACCCTGTCTTTGAAAGAAAGCGTTGGATGTGTAACGGTATCATCTTTTATATAAAGCTTGTTTAATCCTAGATGTTTTGCAAGCTTATCTGCCCTTACAAGGGGAGTAAAGCCTGAATCAAGACCACTCGTAGGTTTTCCGTCAATTGGCAACAATTCCTTGTAGCGCCATAAGTTTTGAGGCCGTGATACTATCATCTCCTTTGTTAAAATCTTTCTGATTCCATCGTAATCGTAAACCACTTCTAATGGGCCAAAACAGAACTCGCATACATATATGGGGTCTACCGCATATTCTCTTCCACATTCTCTGCACTTAAGCCCTTTTACAAAACTCACTTAATTTGCCTCCATGAAATTTTTTGTATTCAACGTATACAACTTCCTACAATTTATCTGCTCGAAAGGATTCTCGGATTCAAGGATTCCTGGTTTCGAGTGAAATTGAAACATAAATAATTCCTTTACTTGAATCCCGAACAGGGGCGTTGCCCCCATCGGCGAAAAGCCGCGTTGCGGCCTCGCCGCTTTACGCGGGACTATACGTCCTTGACCCTTTGAATCTTCGGCCCTGTCCTTTAAATTGAACAATACTCTTCTGGTAGATCATTCAGATCTTTAATTTTAGGGTCTTTCCCGCAAATCGGACAGTTATCGTTCTTGGGAATTTCTACCTTCCTGAAATTTACCCCGAGTGCATCATATATGAGTAATTTTCCCTTTAAAGGTTTTCCTTTGCCAATGATTAACTTAAGGACCTCAGTTGCCTGTAGAGCACCAATTACACCCGGCAAAACGCCAAGTACACCTGCCTCCTGACACGATGGGACAAGTCCCGGTGGAGGCGGTTCTTCAAAAAGACAGCGGTAACACGGACCTTCACCTGGCAATATAGTAGTAACCTGCCCTTCAAATCTCAGGATAGCACCACTAACAAGAGGCTTCTTAAGCATCACACATGCATCATTGATGAGATACCTTGTAGGGAAATTATCCGTACCGTCAACAATAATATCATATTTCCTTATCAAATCAAGTATATTTTTACTATTAATTCTTTCTTTAATGGCAATGAAAGTAACATCAGGGTTCAATGCCTCAAAGGTTTGTTTTGCTGATTCAGCCTTATTTATATCAAGAGTATTTACGCTGTGTGCAATCTGTCTTTGGAGATTGCTGAGTTCGACATTATCATTATCCACGAGCGCTATAGTTCCCACACCTGCTGCAGTAAGATAATAACCGACCGGGCAACCAAGTCCACCGGCGCCGATTATTAACACTTTCGCATCAGAAATCTTTTTCTGCCCTTTGCCTCCAACTTCAGGCAAGATTATGTGTCTGCTGTATCTCTTTAATTGTTCTTCTGTAAAATTCATCAGTCTTCAATTTCTTTTCTTATCTGAATAATCCACTCTTTAGGGTTTATCTTTTCCACCTTAAGAACGGAATGACCGTAATTTTTCATTGCTTTTGGCACACTATCTGCAGCCTCGGGATAATCAAGTATTATCTCTATGACCTGTCCTACTTCTATACTCTCAACACCAAGTTTTGATTTAACCAGTGTATACGGACACACTTCACCTCTTATATCCAGCTTTTTGTCTATTTTTATTTCTTCCATGCTATGCTTCTTCTCCTTCAACTCGCAAATATACAGTTTTTCCTGACACAATTGAAAGTCTGTTGATCTCTTTTAGCGCCTTAACCATATCCCTTTCCCTCGCCTCATGCGTCATCATAACTACAGGCACTGCCCTTTCCCGTTTCCTCCCTTTTTGTATCACTGATTTGATACTGATATTATGAGTGCCCAGAATACCTGATATTTTTGATAAAACTCCTGGCTTGTCAATAGCTGAAAAACGAAGGTAATAACTGGTTCGTATATCCTCCATTTTTCTTACTTTTAAATCAGGATTTCCGGTTATATTAATGCTTTGAATTCTATTAGCAGCGTTAGTTCTGATATTTCTTGCAATGTCAACTATGTCGCTCACAACAGCGCTTCCCGTAGGCATCTCACCAGCACCCTTACCGTAATAAAGTGCAGAACCTGTCGCGTCTCCCTCAATGTAAATCGCGTTAAAGACACCATTCACACTTGAAATAAGATCATCTTCAGGTAGCATTGTTGGGTGCACTCTTACCTCAACATTCCTGTCCACTTGCTTTGCAATTGCAAGCAATTTTATCTTATAGCCAAATTCCGATGCAAACTGTATATCCAAGGGCGTTATCTGAGTAATACCCTCAGTGTATACATTTTTATAAGAAAGTGGTATACCAAATGAAAGCGATGCCAGTATTGTAAGTTTATGTGCTGAGTCAATACCTTCAATATCAAACGTCGGATCTGCCTCAGCATATCCAAGTTCTTGCGCCTCCTCCAGTGCTGTTTTAAAATCAACGCCTTCTTCTGTCATCTTTGTCAAAATATAATTTGCTGTTCCATTAATAATTCCAAATATATTACTAATGCTGTTCCCTATGAGCGATTCTCTTACTACTTTTATTATTGGAATACTTCCGGCAACCGAAGCCTCAAATCCGATATCCACATTATTTTTCTTGGATGCCTTAAATATCTCCCGGCCTTCTTCAGCAAGAAGTGCCTTATTTGCGGTTACCACATGTTTGCCGTTTTCAATTGCCCTCATCATAATTTCCTTTGCCGGATGAATCCCTCCGATAAGCTCTACTACAATATCAATATCAGGATCATTGAATACTGTTTCCGCTTTATTTATAAGTACCCCTTTTGAAATTTTAATCCCTCTGTCCCTTTTTGTATCTATGTCAGCGATATATTTTAAAAACAAAGGAAACCCCAGTTTTCTTTCAAGTTCTTTATGCTTCTTTAAAAGGATTTTGGCGGTTCCGGTGCCTACTGTTCCAAATCCGATGATGCCAACAGATATTACATCTTTCTTCAATGTTACCTCTCAATGATTATTTATAATTATTTATAATTTTTCTTGAATTAACTTAAATTAATATTATGCTTTAATTAATTATATTAATTCAAGATATAAAGACTCAGGATTTCCCCATTTTTTATAGGTTTTACAGACTGTTATTACCCGTCACTGATAGGTATTACTCTTTTATTTACTCAGAGCCTTCTTGATTCCCCTTGTTGCCTGTCGTATCCTGTGTTCATTCTCTACAAGAGCGAAACGAACAAACCCTTCACCAGCCGGACCAAATCCAATTCCAGGAGAAACAGCTACACCACCGACTTTCAAGAGAAATTTTGTAAACTCAAGTGAGCCCATTTTTTTAAAAGGCTCAGGAATCTCAGCCCATACAAACATCGTTGCCTTTGGAGGTTCTATCTCCCATCCCGCATTTTTCAGTCCCTGTATCAATACATTTCTTCTACATTCATATGTCTTTACAATTTTTTCAACGCAATCCTGAGGCCCTCTTAATGCAATGATGCTTGCAATCTGGATTGGCTGAAACATCCCATAATCAAGATAACTTTTTATGGCTGTAAGGGCCCCTACAAGCTCCCTGTTTCCACAACAAAAACCAACTCTCCAACCTGCCATTGAATAACTTTTCGTAAGTGAAAAAAACTCAACTCCAACATCCTTCGCCCCTGATACTTGCAAAAAGCTCGGCGGTTTATAGCCGTCAAATGTTAGGTCAGCGTAAGCAAAGTCATGAAGCACTATAATATTATTTTCCTTTGCAAAATCTACAACCTTTTGAAAGTACTCCAGTTCAATGCATGTCGTTGTAGGATTGTGTGGAAAATTTATAAGCAGTACTTTGGGCCTCGGCCATGCTGCCTTGAATTCCTCCTCCATACTTTGAAAAAAATCTGTATCCTTTTGAATAGGAATGCTTCTTATATCTCCCCCTGCAAGAATAAAACTGTAAGGATGAATAGGATATGCAGGAGCGGGTGTTAATATAAGGTCACCTGGATCAACCATTGCATAGGCTAGATGCGATAATCCCTCTTTTGATCCAATTGTGGCTACTGCCTCGGTCTCGTGATCAAGATCAACGTCAAACCTATGTTTGTACCACTCACATATTGCAAGTCTTAAGTGTGTGATGCCTTTTGAAGCAGAATATCTATGGTTTTTGGGTATCCTGGCAGATTCAACAAGCTTATCTATAATATGTTCAGGAGTAGGGAGATCAGGATTGCCCATTCCGAGGTCGATAATATCTTCACCCCTTCTCCTCGCTTCCATTTTCAGCTTGTTCACGATAGCAAAGACATAAGGTGGAAGTCTTTTTATTCTCTTAAATTCGTACACTTAGTCTCCTCTTGAATTTTACATCTGAAAATTATTACATATTTTGCAGATTTTTTCTAATTTTTATTTTTAAAGGAGTTCCCCCATTTTTTTAGCCGTATCATCATTTTTTTATCTTAGGAATCTTAGCAAATCATATGATCTCCCCCTTTGGAAAAGGGGGAATAAGGGGGATTTTATGAAAATATCTCTTTTAAAAATCTCCCTTTACCCCTCTTTGCCAAAGGGGGGTTTTAAACCTAATTATACTTTCCAATGCCATATTATGGATTTGGAAACGCTTCCCATCTCCTTTGTTATTTCAATCTGAAAGATTGAACCAATATGTTAATACTAATTGGAAAATGAGAAAGGATTCATTTATTGGGATTTACTTATTACGAAACATCTCAGCTGCATCCATCGAACTCCTTGTCAAGGGTGATGATGCAACTGCCCTGAATCCCATTTCAAGACCTTTGATTCTGAACTCTTCAAAAACTTCAGGTTTTATATATTCAACAACAGGGATATTGGTTCTTCGCGATCTGAGGTATTGACCTATTGTTAAAAAATCACAATCCGCTTTTCTCAGGTCGTTCATAACTGACAAAATCTCAGATCGTTTCTCACCAAAACCAACCATAATACCCGATTTGGTTTTTATATGAGGATAGAGGGTCTTAGCTGTTTTTAAAACAGTAAGTGAAGCTGAATAATCAGCCATTGGTCTTACCTTTGGATAAAGTCGTGGAACAGTCTCTATATTATGGTTGCACACATCTGGACGTTCGTCAAGGACTATTTTCAGTGCCTTAGAATTTTTTTTAAAATCAGGTATCAAAACCTCTATTTTTACACTATTTTTTATGTTTCTAATAGTCTGTATTGTCTTCGCAAATTGTCCTGCCCCACCATCAGATAAATCATCTCTTGTTACAGAAGTAATAACAACAAATTCCAGACCAAGTGATAAAACTGCTTCTGCCACTTTGTCCGGTTCATGAGGATCAGGAGGTAAAGGTTTTGATGACTCAACAGCACAAAAGGAACAATTCCTTGTACATATGCCTCCGAGTATCATAAAGGTTGCTGTGCCTTTTGAGAAACACTTCCCCTGATTGGGACACCTTGCCTCCTCACAAACAGTCAATACCCCGTATTGCCTCAAAATTTTTTTTGTCTCATGAGTACCTGTTAAATTAACTTTTATCCACTCAGGATGCCTCATAACAATTCATGCCCTTTAACCACAAAAATGCAGATTCCGTTTTTTACGGACACTGATTACAAATTTCCAGGTATTGATAAGTAAAACAGGAGTTCCCCCATTTTTTAAAATCCATTAACGACCACTGCTTAATTTCGCTTTTTCTTTATCTTTCATAGAATTATGTTTTAAGTTGCCTTACTTCCGGGGGAACTCCTGCATCATAAGTCATTGTCACCATTATTTTTATTAAATGTAAAGATTTTTTAAAATTCTACCGAAAAGTTACTAAGTTTGCATGTTTGCAATTATATTTTAACACAGTAAATCTTATTAGATGGGCGAGTTTTCTAACGGAGTAAACTTATCGTGTCATAATACCGAATATATTGACAAAACCGAAAAATAATTTTTTTCACAAAGCCTGCATTATGTGAAATGTTTTTTTGGGTTAAGCAGGTTTTTTTTAATACTATAATGGTACAGGCTACAAATGAAAACAAAATGATAATGACCAACGAAGTGCAGATAGTAATGAATATCATTCAGTCTTTTCTGAAAAGCAGGAAAATCATGAGAATGTATCCTTGTAATAATCCAATTTATAAACAAACTCTTAAAAACACTGACGATACCATAAGAGAATACTTTCGATACAGAGATATTTTGAAAATTACATTCGGACGTAATGACATTTACTATGATTCTGAGTCGGTATACAACAGCCAACAGAAACAAGACAATTTGGCTCTTTTATTCTTCAAAGATGGGTTGCGGGAACTTACATTTAAGAAGTTCGTCTCTCCTGAAGAGCTGGAGGAATTCTTGAAAATTATATCCTTGGATCTCGATAAAGAGGCAACTGAAGATGATATAGTGACGTTATTGTGGGAGAAAGATTTTAATAATATTCAATATGTAGTTCACGATATTGTTCTTTCTGAAGGAGAAGATTATGAAAAAAAGGCAATAAATGACTTAAGGCAAAAATCATCTTCGCCGGTTAATTTACAAGGAATTTATGACGATTGCCCCAAAGATGAAGTAAATACAGATTATGTTCCAATCATCCCGATCACTGACAAGGATTTCAATCTTCTTCTCATAGAAATTAAAAAAAACAATCAGGATAAAATAAAAAATTTTATTAACATCCTGTTTGAAATTTTTCATAATGTTGAAAGCAAAAACGAGTATGAAGATATTGTGTACTTCTTTATAAAAACCATTGAATATTCTGTTATACATGGAGACATTTGGATATTGCCAGAAGTACTGACAAGATTTAAAAAGATAATCGTTGATAAAAATATTGATGGAGAAATGAAAAAATCTGCAATAAAAATTTTGTTGTTCTTTAACAGTATTAAATTAATTGGTCTAATTGGCGATATTCTCGAGAAAGGGCAGAAAATAGATGAAGATATTTTTAAAAATTTTATAAACCTCCTCGATAAAAACGCAGTCTTACCATTGTTAAAGATATTGGGCAAATTAAAGACTATTCACGCAAGAAAAATGATTATACGTGCCCTTATACAATTAGGCCCGAAAGACATGTCAGCACTGTTAAAAGGATTAAATGATTCAAGATGGTATCTCGTCAGAAATATAATATATATCCTGCGAAAAATTGGAGAAAAAAGTGTTATCGAATACATAATAAAGGCCTTAAGACACAGTGATCCAAGAGTCAAAAAAGAGGCTTTGATAACGCTTGGTGAACTGGGAAATGATAGCGTATTGGAAATATTACGAGAATATCTTGACGGCTCAGATATTCGTTTGAGAAAAGCCGCTTTAAAGGCCGTTGGAAATATCGCATCCGAATCAGCTAAAAAAACTATTATGAATCAAATTTCCCAACGCCACTTCAAGAAAAAGTCTTTGAATGAAAAGAAGGCATATTTCACAATCCTTTCACGATGGAACGACAGAAATGTTTATGACTTTCTCATCAAGACTATAGAAAAAAAATCATTATGGAAAAGATCAAGAAATTATGAAATAAAGGCTTGTGCAGCATATTGTCTGGGAATCATGCAAGATAAGAGTGCTCTTCCGATTCTCAATAAATGCAAGACCTCTCGTGACAAAATACTTAGAACATTTTCTTATAAAGCAATTGAATCGATAGAGCATGGCCCACGGTGAAACCATGAATACACACATCGATGCAATATATATAATAAATCATCTTTCAGTAATGCTGCGCACATCTCAGATACACACTCCAGACAATACTGCTGTCACTACTGCTATCGATAAATTTGTATCTCTGATAAATAATCTGATTAATGAAGGACATGATATCAATCTTGAATTGAGAGGTGACTATTTCTATTTCAATGATAGCCGCATTCGTTATTCTCCGGAGCATATACTTAATTATGATTATCTCATCAAAGAATTCAAAAAGATAGGAATCGGCAATATCCTCATACAACGAAAAATAACACCTGAGGATATCAAAGTTATTGTTAAATCAATAAATGAATCATATTCATTAACTGATCCTTTTGAATCAATAGCAGATACAGTATCTGCATTATCTAACATTAAAATCAAAAAAATTCAGGAAATCGTTACTGAAGATACAACTGATGCAAGAAAAACGGCAAAAAAAATCTATTTCAATACCGTCTCCTATATAAAAAACTTATTCAATACGGTCAAAAGTGGTGAAAGAGTAAATCTTAAAAAAGCGAAAAGAGCAATTAGATTAATAGTTGATAATATTTTTAAACAGGAACAGATCCTTCTTGGTATGACTGCAATAAAAGACTATGACGAATATACTTTTCATCATTCAACAAATGTGAGCATTCTTTCTATTGCACTGGGACAACGATTAGGGTTAGATCGGAAGTCACTGATTGAGCTGGGAATAGTATCTCTCTTTCATGATCTGGGTAAAGTTGATGTCCCACATGAGATTTTGAACAAGCCGACAAAATTAAACGATTTTGAATGGGACATTATTAAGAAACACCCGAAGTGGGGTGTCAGATCAATACTAAAGATGCGGAACTTGGATACTCTTACAATTAAAGCTGCAATTGTTGCATATGAACATCATATAAATTTCGACCTTTCAGGGTATCCCCTGTTAATCAATCCCCAAGAAACGGATTTGTTCAGTAAAATTGTGATTATTTCTGATTCATATGATGCCATGACATCTGCCCGAGTTTATACAAGAGAGATCTTTTTGCCTGATAAGGCATTAAAGATAATGATGGATCTGGTCGGACATAAATTTGACCCGCTCCTTTTTAAATTTTTTGTAAATCTGATTGGCACTTATCCTGTCGGAACTCTCGTAATGCTCGATTCTAAAGAGCTTGGCCTTGTTTTCGAGAATAATCAGCTTTCTCTATCCAGACCTCGTGTGATGTTAATTACCGACCATAAAGGCAACTGGATAGAAGGAGACATTGTTGACCTTTCTGAACAGAATGGAAGTGGCGAGTATATAAGGACAATAGTAAAAACCATGAATCCACAGCAATATAATATTAATATTGCAGATTACCTGTTGTAATTTCGATTGAATCACATCTGTCCAATATACAATATTTATAAGAGCCCGTGGTTTGAATAATCAATTCAGTAGCTTTTCTGCAATCCGAGAAAATATTTTTCTGATATAGGGGGTACCCAGACTTTCTGTATATGGAATAATACCCAAAATAGGCAATCCTCCAATGTAACCGATTACTTCAGGATTCGTTTTTTCTGACAAACCTTTTTTGGTTTTAACTGCATAATTTATTATCACTCCAATGATATCTAATCCTCTGCTTCTTGCAGCTTCTATGGTAAGAAGTGTATGGTTAATTGTTCCAAGGCCTGGTCTTGATACAATTACTGTATGCAGATTAAGGTCTTTTGCAAAGTCAAGGAACAGGTATTTTTTATAAATCGGCACCATTATTCCCCCTGCCCCTTCGACAATTGTAATTTCATATCTCTTTGATAGTTGATTATATGCGGAGAATATTCTCCTTTTGTTTATTCTCAAATCTTCAATCTCTGCTGCTACTGATGGTGCAAGCGCATGTTTGAGTCTATATGGATTAATGATATCGATCGGCTCATCTACACCAGAAGCCTTCATCAGTCTGATGGTATCTTGTGGAATTAGTTTTCCCTTTCTGATTCTACTTCCTGTCTCAAGAGGCTTTACTGGACAGACGCTATGCCCCCTTTCTTTCAAAGCCTTAATCAATCCTACAGACACAAATGTTTTACCAACACCGGTATCTGTTCCGGTAATGAATATGCCTTTATTCATACATACTCTATTAACCCCAAAATGCATTAAAAATAATGCAGGCGTTGGAAAGAAATTTATTTATCGATACCTTAAACGCAACTACAACTAATCTAAGGGGAATATTTTTATTCCAGGCTATTTGCATAATGTAATAATTAATTCATCGAATTAAATAAATTTATTTACAATGTCTGCATTATTTGGGTTAAATAATTCTACTATCCAAATTAAAAACCTGTCCCGTTATCCCTTTTGTTTCTGAAAGATAACAAATAAATTCCGCGACATTATCGGGATCTGAAAAATTATTTACAATGCTGTCTTTCAATGCAATTTCTCGTGCCTTTTCACTCGAATCCTTACCCATTTCAGTAAGCATGTATCCTGGAAGAACAGCGTTAACCATTATATTGTATCTGCTCATTTCCTCAGCCGTAGACTTTGTGAGCCCTATGAGACCTGCCTTTGATGCTGAATAAGCTGATAAACCTTCCCTACCCTTCACAGCAGCAAGAGACGATACATTTATTATATGCCCGCTTTTTTGTCTTATCATGCAGGGAACTGTAGCACGTATAACATTAAAAGGGCCTTTTAGGTTCGTATTTACTACATCGTCAAAATCCTCCTCTGATGTTTTAATCAAAAGAGCCTCTTTTGTAATACCAGCATTATTCACAAGAACATCAATCCTTCCCCATTTACCTATAACCTCATCAACAAGAGCCTTCATCTGTTTTAAATTCCTAACATCAGCTTCAAGTGCTATTGATTGTTCCACCTGTAAGGCAACATTTACAGCTTCATTTTCTTTCTCTTTAAAATGAATAACAACCCGATGCCCTTTTTTACCAAATGCAAGAGCGATAGCCTTACCAAGCCCTCTTGATGAACCAGTTACTAAGCAAACCATAGTTAAATAAATTCCTTGAAGTGAAGTTTTGAGTTGTCCGTGAATGTTATCTTACCATACAATATCTTTTTTGAGAGTAGAGAGTTATTTTAAGTTATCTGTTTTGCTTATCTTTACTGAGCTCAATGTCATCGTATCGTGATTCAGCGGATGAAGAACATAGGTTCTGGAGAATCCATTATTTTCAATGTCTTCTGGATTGTCCGGTCAAGCATGCCCTCTGACTTGATCAGGGGGCCGGACAATGACAAAAAAGAGTATAGCTATTCCTTATTAAATACGGCATTGGGAACTATAAAAGGAAAATAGAAAGTTTTATAGGACTAGGGATTAAAATCTTTAAGTATTATCATCTATTACAATATAACACATCCTTATTAACATTTTTAAAAAGAAAACAAATTAACGAGTACACCTACTTATCGTTAGCCCTCAATGACTTAAAGATTGATGATTACCAAAAGAAAGTGTGATAAATCTAAAAAAGAAAAGCTTGGAATACCAACCCTATTCACTATTGGTTTGTTAGCTGTATTGGGACAACTATTGTAACTCTTGTCCCTTGTCCCAGTTTTGATTTTATCTCAAAAGTTCCCCCAAGATATCTTATCCTCTCTCGCATACTAAAGATTCCAAATCTTTTTTTCTCGATTAAATAGGGGTCGATTTTTGAAATATCAAATCCTGTTCCGTTGTCTTCAACGTTGACCTGTATATTATTTCCTTCACTGATCATTGATACTTCTACTTTTTTGGCCTGTGCATGCTTAATAATGTTAATCAGCAGCTCTCGCACTGTTTTAAAAAGGATAACGCTGATTTCTTCTTTAAGGTCTCTTAACTTTTTATGAGGTAAAAATTCGACCGTGATCCCATGTTGTTCTTTAATCTGTTCAATAAGCCATTCGACCGCCGGTTTAAAACCCATTTGATAGAGAATGGGATTACCAAGATCAAAAGTTAATGACCTCGTAAATTTAATCGTTTGTTCAATCAATTCTCGGGTCTCATCTAAGTCCCTTGTAATAATAGGGTAAGATTTTTTAAGCTTTGCTAACTTAATCTTTGAAAGAGCCAAGTATTGACCGATATTATCATGTAATTCCTGTGAGATACGTTTCCGTTCTTGCTCTTCGATCATTGACAATTTTGATATGAGAGTCCTCAACTGCTCTTGATAGATTTTAATTTGTTCCTCTGCTTCTTTTCGCTCTGTGATTTCATCTTTAAGTAGTTTAACGGCTTTTTCTAATTCGGCTGTACGCTCCTTTACTCTTATTTCTAATTCTTCCTTTGCTTTTTGAAGTGCCTCCTCAGCCAGCTTGCGCTCGGTAATGTCCTTTCCATGCTCAACGACAGCAGTAACCTCTCCTTCCTTATTGAGGATAGGAAATGCATATATCTCAACAGGAGGAGACACTTCAGTCATGGGTTGAAAACCGAATGCAGGCTTCTTTGTCTTAATAGCTTTCCTTGTAGGGCAATCAGGACATATTTCGTCTCTTCGCTGGTAAGTTTTGTAACATACCTTGCCAACCAGACCTTTCCCAAACTGTTTCTCAACGACTCTATTGACGCTTATAATCCTGTAATCCGGACTTATTACCGTCAGGAAGTCGGTGATTGCGTCGTACATCGAGCGTAGTTCATTTCTGG
>CAYFXR010000126.1:0-2670 GCA_964347155.1 uncultured Nitrospiraceae bacterium
GCTTTTCTTCGTAACTTTTTTTCATTTCAGCAAACGAGTTAGAAGGATTATGACTAAAAGCATGAGAGGAGTGATGAGCGTTACCATCAACCAAACCAGAATGCTTGTAATATAAAGCACGGGGGGAGTGGTAATAGCCGTAGCCAGGGCCATACCAATAATCAGAAATCAAACCAGAAGGATGTTTGTAATTGAAAGCGTAAGGAGAGTAACGCAACCAGTAAGGGACCAACCCGGAATGATGGTAATTAAAAGCGTAGGGGGAATAACGGAGTTCACCAGAAACCAAACCAAAAACATAAGGAGACCAACGGGTACGGTAACGGCTGTCACTATAGTTATCATAAAAGTATGCGCTGGATACAGGGACTGCGACGGTCAACATTATTATTAGCACCGAAATCCTTTTCATTTTATTCTCCTTTATTTTCAAGCTATTTTTCTGTTACACCTCCTCTCTAAAAGCTTTACCTGTGTTCATGCCAGCGATATTTGGGCGTTGCATATCTTCAATAAGGTTGGCAGTTTTTTCTTATTTTAAACGAAATAACAGATTCCAAAGTTCCTTAAAAAAAAGATTATTCATAATTTCCTTAGAATTCCGACTCAATAGAAATTACGTAAAGAGATTTTTGTTGGAACCATATTACTTTAAGAATCGTTTATATCTAGATGAAGCAAAGAACTATCAACTAATACAATTTTTAGTGTATTTAACGAAAATATAAATTTAAGGAGACTTGCAATGAACGTGAAATTGATTATCTTTACACTCCTTGTTCCAACAATGGCGTTTTCAGGTTGTGCCACTTCGAATAAGCCTATCTCTGGTGTTGTAGGATGGTCAAAAGAAGCATCTGTAGGATCACCAGTTCCTGACATTCCATTTATTTCCATGGAGGGAAAACATAGGACATTAAGTAAAATCCGACTACCAATCACGATCCTTGTCTTTACAAGTACACCTGGTGTTGCATGTTGCCGCTTAGAACCGGAATTAGTTACTTTAGCCGACCGCTTTAAAAAAGATCCAATAACTGTTGTACAGATTTCTTTACCCAATAACAAATGTCCTCACGGAGCCAGCTGTAGTGAGGCCTGCAATATAAACAATGCCCGCCTGTTATCGCTTTGTGATGCAGATCGTATAGCCTGGAGCGCCTTCCATCAGCCTAAACTTGGTACAGTTTTTCTGGTCGGTGAAAACGGAAAAATAGTAGGAATAAATAGCACAGAAAATTTACGGTCGATTGCTGATAGGGCACATGAGTTGGCTCAAGAAATATATCCAATCGAAGATTTCATTTATGATGAGGATTAGATATCGCCAATATGTGCTCTTGTGAAATTGTTCCGGTTACACAAAACTAACATATATTTTTTAAAAAGGAGCAGCTTAATGGGATGTGCACAAAACTCTCAGGGCGTTCTTTATAAAAGCTGTCGAATATGAAGTACAAGGAAAAAGATAATACTTTCAAAGATCCTGTATGCAAAATGGTTGTCAGCAGATTGACAGCTGTAGCTGCTTGTGATTATGAAGGAAAGACGTATTACTTTTGTTCCGAAATCTGCCGAGATAAGTTTTTAAATAAACTTGGAAAATATATCGGCAAATGGCCCAGATCGACGTACAAGTTGGGCTATAAAGAAGATACGAGAGGTTAAAAATGATATTGGAGTATATATAATGGCTCTTCAAAAGTCAGTTTTTAAGTGTACTGCAAAGCATGATTGCCAGAAGATTTACCACCAATTGGGCAAAGCTAAAGATCCTTCAGTGGCATGGAAGATAACTATTGTTTTCCTGCTTCCATTGCTTGTACTTATTGGGACTTTAGTACTTTTTCACCAGTTTTTTACCAACACCATAGATGAAGAGGGGCTAAGAACAGCTGTGAGTTTCCTGCTGTCTGTTTTAGCGACTTCAGTCTATATATTCCTGGTTGTGTTGATAGGCAAACAGGTAAGCAAGAACAAATAATGCCGAATCGATTAACTAAAAATCTTAGGATCTATCTTAAGACTGATTGCGACTAATGTAAAATACACTGCTGTTTGGTATATTTCTTCAGATAGAAATTTTAACAAGTATCTATTGAGTAAATCATTATTTGTCCGTTAAGTAACACTAATAAATAATATCTATATTTTTCACATTGAGTGATTTAAATGAACAAGGAACGAAGAAGTAAAGATTATAATATGAATAAGGCTATGACACAAAAGATTACTGATCCGGTTTGCGGAATGAACATATCATCGGACGCCAATACCTTAACCATATATTATCAGGAACAATTCTATTTCTTTTGCAGCTCCAATTGCATGGGAAAATTCAATGCAAACCCACAAAAATATCTACCTTCACAAAATGTATCTGGGAAGCCTTTCAATGAAAACTGCAAAATAAAACCAGAGGCCGTAAGCCAACATCATGTGGAGTATTACACTTGCCCGATGCATCCTGAAGTGGTCCAGGATGGGCCGGGTGATTGTCCAATTTGCGGAATGGATCTTGAGCCGAGTGTTGCAACAAGTGATAAACAAGACGATATGGAGATGATTCAGATGAGCCGCCGGCTTTTGGTCAGCGTCGGTTTTTCCCTGCCGGTATTTCTTATTGCTATGTCGGATATGATACCGGGCCAGCCGTTACAAGAGCAGGTT